>DATFUK010000414.1:0-4272 GCA_035260865.1 Candidatus Methylomirabilota bacterium
AAGAGCCGGGGAGTATAACGCGAATGACGACGCTGGTTGGGGCAGGGTCAACCGCCTCGCAAGGAGGTCCGCATGCCCGACACGGAAGCCTTCATCGAGCGACTCACCGCCGAGAACCACGACTTCCGCACCCTCCGCGAAGAGCACCACCGCTATGAGGAAGAGCTGGCCGCGCTGAGCGCGCGCGGATTCCTGGCTCCCGATCAGCAGTGGCGCGTGAGCGAGCTCAAGAAGCTCAAGCTCATCGCGAAGGACCGGATGGAGACCCTGCTCCGGCACGCGCGCGCCGCGACCCACGCCTGAGTCGGGTTCCCACCCGACCGATGTCCCCGTCCCGGGAGATGCCGGGCTTTCGTGGCCTCTCCCACCTGACCCCTGCGGGTGAAGCCCGGATGGTGGACGTCTCCGCCAAGTCGGAGACGGTCCGGGAGGCGGCCGCCCGCGTCACCCTCAAGATGAAGGCGACGACGCTGGCCGCGGTCCGCGCCGGCCAGCTCGCGAAGGGCGACGTGCTCGGGGTGGCCCGTACCGCCGGCATCATGGCGGCCAAGCGCACGCCCGACCTCATTCCCCTGTGCCATCCGCTGCGCATCACCGGCGTGTACGTGGAGTTCGTGCTCGACGCCCGCCGCTCCACCATCACGGTGCACGCGCGGGTGCGCACGGTGGACAAGACCGGCGTGGAGATGGAAGCGCTGACCGCGGCCGCGGTCGCCGGCCTCACCGTGTACGACATGGTGAAGGCCGTCGACAAGGGCATCGTCCTCACCGACCTCTACCTCGTCGAGAAGTCCGGCGGCAAATCGGGGACCTGGACGCGCGGCAGTGGCTTGGCGAGGCGCAGCCGCAGGCGAGCCGCGCGGATACGGAAATAATAGCGGGATTGAGCTACCGCAATGGACCCTGACCGCCCATGACCACCGCGATCATCTACTCCGACGAGTGGCGCCAGTTCGACTACGGGCCGGAGCACCCGCTCCGCATGGAGCGGCTCGGGCTCACGTGGCGGCTCATGGAGGCCTACGGCCTCACCGCGCTGCCCCGCGCCAAGGTGTGGGCCCCCGAGCGCGCCGAGCTCGAGGAGATCGCCCGCTTCCACTCGCGCGAGTACATCGAGATCCTGCGCGCGGTGAGCGCGGGGGACTGGGTGCCGAACGCGGCGGGCTACGGGCTCGGCCCGGGCGACAACCCGATATTCCCCGGGTTGTGGGAGGCCGCCCAGCTTGGCGCCGGCGGCTCCCTGCTCGCGGCCCGGCTGGTCGCGGACGGGGAGGCCACCCGGGCCTTCCATTTCGCGGGCGGCCTGCACCACGCGATGCCCGGGCGCGCCTCCGGCTTCTGCTACGTCAACGACGCGGTGCTGGCCATCATGCGGCTGCGGCAGCGCGGCCTGCGGGTGGCCTACGTGGACATCGACGCGCATCACGGCGACGGGGTGCAGTTCGCGTTCTACGACGATCCCAACGTGCTCACCGTGTCCACCCACGAGCGCGGCGACCGGCTCTTCCCCGGCACCGGCTTCGTGGTGGAGATGGGCGAGGGCGCGGGCCTCGGGTACTCGGTCAACGTGCCGCTCCAGCCGCTGACCGACGACGCGGTCTACCATGAGGCCTTCGAGGCGGTCGTCCCGCCGCTGGTGACCGCCTTCAAGCCCGACGTGCTGGTCATCCAGCTCGGCATCGACTCGCACCGGACCGATCCGCTCACCCACCTGAGCCTCACCGTTCAGGGCTTCACCCGCGCGGTGAAGCGGCTGCTGCCCCTGGCGCCCCGGGTGGTCGCGCTGGGCGGGGGCGGCTACGATCTGACCAATGTGGCGCGGGCCTGGACGGCGGCGTGGGCGGCCATGAACGACCTGGACCTGCCCCGGGACCTGCCGCGCGAGAGCCACCGGGACATGCAGCGGCTCGGGCTGGGGATCCTCTCGCTCGACGACCCCGTCGAGGCCTCGCCCCCCGACACCCGCCGCTGGGCCGAGGAGTACGCGCGCCGGCAGGTGGGGGAGATCCAGGACAGGATATTCCCGCTGCACGGGCTGTAGAATCGGGGGGTGGATACGACCCCCGTCACCGCGACCGTGGCCCCCCCGGCGGTCACCATGGCCGCGGCGGCGACCCCGCCGGATCAGATCGCGATCCGCGTCCCGCTCAAGGTCAAGCTCAGCCTCCTGATCACCGCGCTCGTGGTCCTGGCCGTCGCCCTCGTGGGCTTCTTCCTCCTCCGCCAGCAGCAGCAGAGCCTGACCGCGGAGATGACCAAGCGCGGGCTCACCATGGCCGAGAACTTCGCGGCCGGGGCCAAGACCCCGCTCCTCACCAACGACGAGCTGACCCTGGGCGTGCTGGTCACCGACGCGATGAAGGACCCGGACGTGGCCTACGTGATCGTGTCGGATCAGGACGGCAACACCCTCGCCCACTCCGACGCCCGCGCGGTCAAGACCCCGGTGGTGCGGCCCAAGGGGCTGGAGCCCCTCACGAACCAGGTGCTGATCCAGACCTACAAGACCCCGCAGGGCCGCATCATCGACTTCGCGGTGCCGCTCATCTACGGCGGCGTGCCGGTCGGCGCGCTCTACCTGGGCTTCAGCGAGGAGGCCATCACCGCGGCGCTCGCGAGCGCGCGCAACCAGGCCCTGCTGATCACCCTGCTCATGGTCCTGGCCGGTCTCGCCGGCGCGGTGGGCCTGGCCGCGCTGCTCTCACGCCCGATCTTCCGTCTGGTGCAGGCCACCGGGGCGATCGCGGCGGGCAACTTCAACATCGCCCTGCCGGTGGCCTCCCGCGACGAGCTGGGCGTGCTGACCGAGTCCTTCAACCGGATGGCACGCAGCCTGCGCGAGAAGGAGATGATCAAGCGCGCGTTCACGCGCTACGTGGCGCGCGAGGTCGTGGAGGAGATCCTGAAGGACCCGGAGAACCTCGTGCTCTCCGGCGAGCGGCGCCAGGTCACCGTGCTCTTCTGCGACGTCCGGGGGTTCACCCCGATGTCGGAGCGGCTCGCCCCGGAAGAGGTCGTGCTGCTGCTCAACGACTTCTACAATCTGATGATCGAGACCACGTTCAAGTTCGACGGCACGCTCGACAAGTTCCTGGGCGACGCGGTGATGGCGGTGTTCGGCGCGCCGATGGCGCATCCCGACCACTCCGCGCGCGCGATCCGGACCGCGCTCGCCATGCAGGAAGGAATTAGCGGCCTAAACGAGAAGCGGGCCCGCGACGGCAAGGAGGCCATCTCGGTCGGCATCGGGGTCAGCGCCGGCGAGGCGGTGGCGGGCACGGTGGGCACCGAGGACCGCATGGAGTACACGGTGATCGGCGACAGCGTCAATCTCGCGGCCCGGCTCGAGTCCAACGCCAAGCCCGGCCAGATCCTGATCAGCCACCGCACCTACGAGCGCGTGCGCGACCTGGTCGACGCGCGCCCGCTGGGGCGGATCCGGGTCAAGGGCAAGGAAGAGGAGGTCGAGGTCTACGAGGTTCTCGGCCTGGCGCCCGTAGTGTGAGCGGGTTCTCGTCCCGGTCGCGTAGGATATGGGGATGACGATGCGACGCACGCGTGGATCGGCTCTACTGGTTTGCGTCGCGGCGCTGTGGCTCGGCGCCTGCGCCACCGCGACCGGTCCCGCGCCGGCCCCGGCGCCTACCGCCGCGCCCGGCCCGCCGGGGTCGCGTCCGGCCGCGTACCAGTCGGAGGACTTCATCGTCGCCTTCGCCCAGCCCGGCGACACGCTCGAGACGCTCGCCGAGCGCTACCTGGGTGGCGCCGACAAGGCGTGGATGATCGAGGACTACACCGGGCTCCGCGCCTTCGCGCCCGGCCAGGAGGTCGTGATCCCGCGCCGGCCCTGGAACCCGGCCGGGGTCACGCCGGGCGGGTACCAGATCGTGCCGATCCTCACCTACCACAACCTGGCCGAGCAGGCGAAGGGCCGGCTCGTGCTGGCCGCCGCGAGCTTCCGCGAGCAGATGCGGTACCTCAAGACCAACGGCTACCGGGTGGTGAGCCTCGCCGAATTCATCGAGTTCTCCCGCCTCAACCGCCAACTCCCGCAGCGGGCCGTCGTGCTGACCTTCGACGACGGTTACCGGGCGTTCAAGGATCTCGCCTATCCGGTCCTCAAGGAGCTTGGCTTCACCGCGACGCTCTTCATCTACACGGACTGGGTGGGCGCGGGCCGCGGCGCGCTCTCGTGGGCCGATCTGCGCGAGCTGGCCGCCGCCGGCATGGACATCCAGGGCCACAGCAAGACCCACGCGGACCTGCGCCGCG
>DATFUK010000415.1:0-2777 GCA_035260865.1 Candidatus Methylomirabilota bacterium
TCAACATCGACGTGGACTTGGAGGGGCTCACCGAGCTGCAGTCTGGCTCCTACTGCGTGATGGACCTCGACTACCGCCGCATCGGCGGCCCGCGCGGAGCGGCCTACGACGACTTCGAGATGGCCCTGACCGTGCTGACCACCGTGGTGAGCGTGCCGACCGCCGAGATGGCGATGGTGGACGCCGGCTTCAAGGCCTTCTCCACCGACCGGCCCTTCGTGCCGGAAGCAGTCGAGTGGCCGGGCGTGGAGTACTCGTGGGCGGGCGACGAGCACGGGCGGCTCATGACCATCGAGCCGGGGCGGCTGCCGAAGCTCGGGCAGCTCATCGAGTTCTTCCCGCCGCACTGCGATCCGACCATCAACCTCTACGACCGGATCTACGCGATGCGGGGCGACAAGGTCGAGGCGGTCTGGGAGATCTCGGGGCGCGGCCGGTCCCAGTAGGACTGAAACAGGTCCCACACTTCCTCGGGACCACGCGTCTGGAAGATGCGGGCGCGGCACTCGGTGGCGTGGCCGAGCCCCTCCGTGTACCACGCGAGGTGCTTCTTCATCTGCACCAGCGCGTACTTCTCCCCGAAGTGCTCGCGGATCAGGGCCACGTGGCGGGCGATGACGCGGGCCTTGTAGGCGCGCTGGCCCTCGCGCGACAGCGCCTCGAACGCCTCGTCGAAGATCCACGGGCTCCCGAGCGCGCCGCGGCCGATCATCACCGAGGCGCAGCCGGTCTCCGCGACCATGCGCCGCGCCTCCGCCATCGAGTGCACGTCGCCGTTGCCGGTGACCGGCACGCTCACCGCCTCCACGACTTCCTTGATGATTGTCCATGGGGCTCTGCCGGTGAAGCGCTGCGAGCGCGTGCGCGGGTGCACCGTGATGGCGTCCACCCCCTCGGCCTCCGCCATCTGGGCGACCTCGACCGCATTCAGGTGCTCGTCGTCCCAGCCGCCACGGATCTTGACGGTGAGCGGCACGCTCACCGCCTTGCGCAGCGCGCGCAGGATCAGGGCGCTGGTCTCCACGTTCCGCATGAGGGCCGCGCCCTTGCCCTTGCCGGTGATCTGGGGCATGGGGCAGCCCATGTTCAGGTCCACGATGTCGGCGCCCAGGAGCTGGCAGCGCTCGGCCGCCCGGGCGAGCAGATCGGGGTCCTTGCCCAGGAGCTGCATGGCGAGCGGGCGCTCCTGGGGATAGTAGGCCGCGATGGCGTCGGCGTGCGGGTGGCCGGTGAGCAGCGAGGCCGCGTCCATCTCCTCCGAGGTGGTGAGCCCGCTGCCGCACTCCCGCGCGATGAGCCGGAAGGGCGCATTGGTGATGCCGGCCATGGGAGCCAGGCGGGCCAGCGCGGGGATCTCGACGGGACCGATCTTCATGGAAGGCTCAGTATACCCGCTCAGGGCGCCGGAGGCCGCGCCCACAGCCCGCGATGCTGCTCGCGCGCCTCGGCCGCGAGCTTGCGGAACAGCTCGGCGTGGCGCACGTTCGGCGGTACCGTCAGCACGGCTGCGTAGCCCAGGCGCACGAGCTCCGCGTTCACCATCACCTCCACGCCGTCGGCGCGCCTCACCCAGACGTAGGCCAGCAGGCGCCCGTAGCGATCGCGGAGCTGCACGTCGGGCTCGAGCCGCACCGGCCGGTCGCCGACCAGGCCCCGGTTGATCTCGGTGGCCGCGCGCCCGCCCGGCTCCTCCCCCCGCGTCGGATGATGGATCTCCGGGGTGTCGATCCCGATGTACCGCACCTTCTCCACCCCGCCCGCCAGGCGCACCCACACCGTGTCGCCATCCACGGTGCGGATCACCGTCCCGGTGAGATCCTCCCTCTCCCCTCTGGGGAGAGGGTAGGGTGAGGGGCCCCAGGGTGAAACGACCGACAGGAGACAGGCAAGCGCGAGGAGGGGAGCGAGGGAGCGCGCGCGCATAGTGTATCAACCACGATACACGAGACCCTCCATTTCCCGGGGGGTTAGAGTGTCCTCGTGCGCCGGACTTCCGGATTCGTGCGTGTCCAAGGCGTCTACGGCCCGGCGCCCCGCGCGCGGGATCGGGTGCGTGTAGACCCGTAACAGCCTACTAGCTCGTTTAGGAATGCTCTGGTAGCCTCCCTGCCACGATGGACAGGGCCAACGGTAGGCAGGCGACCACGCGGTAGCGACGTGACTCCCCGCTGGACCCTCGTTGTGGCGGATGACGACCCGGACTATCGGTACTTCGTTCGCTCCCTGCTCGTGACGATGGCCGACACGGTCACCTTCGTGGGTGAGGCGGGCGGCGGCGAGGAAGCCCTCGCACTTGTCTTGAGCAAGAAACCCGACATCCTCGTCGCTGACTTGCTCATGCCCCGTCTCAACGGGATCGAACTCACCAGGCGCATCAAGCAAGAGCTTCCGGACACGAAGATCATTCTAATGACCGCCTACACCGGAGAAGCCAATCGACGGTTGGCCTTCGTGGGTGGCGCGGATGGCTTCTTAGACAAGACTGCGCTCGTAACGGATCTACTGCCCTCGGTGCGCGACATCGTCGATCGCCTGCGGCAAACCAGTGCGGATCAGCGGCCCTCTAGGGGGTCGCCTACTGGTATCAAGCCGCATACATCTTGACGACCTGCGTCTCCGCCGCATAGAACGTGGCGGTGAAGCACTGGCGGCAGCTGGGAGCGGGAGTGCTTGTCTGAGTGGGCGGCCACAGTCAGTGAGTAAGCTCCATCCGCAGCTCGCCCCGCTGAACCTGGCGCATGTGACGCGGGTTGAGGGGCCTGACCGGGGCGCAGGCG
>DATFUK010000416.1:0-7367 GCA_035260865.1 Candidatus Methylomirabilota bacterium
GAGTTCCGCAGCATCGCGGAGGGCGACGCGCGGGTGGGCAAGGTCATTTACCTGAACCTGCTCCGCTTCCTGATCACACGGCTGCGCGCCAAGGACGAGGAGCTGGATCTCTTCATGATGGGGTCGCTCTGATGAGCGCCCGGCGGAGCTGGCCGGGCCGCGCGCTCCTGCTCGCGGCCGCGCTCGGTGCCGCGGCGTGCGCGCCGATGGGATCCGCTGGCCATCACCCGCGGATCGCGACGGTCACGGTGGCCGGGTCCGGCACGGTGTCGGCCGCGCCCGACATGGCGGAGATCACCACCGGGGTGGTGACGCAGGCCCCCACCGCGGCGCAGGCGCTCGCCGCCAACAGCCAGGCGATGGAGCGGCTACTCCAGGCGCTGGGCGGGCTCGGGGTCGCCGCGCGCGATATCCAGACCACGAACATCAGCGTGTCGCCGCTCCGCCGCCAGGGGCGCGCCGGGCCGCCGCCCGAGATCACCGGCTATGAGGTGACCAACCAGGTGCGGGTGAAGGTGCGCGACCTCGGAAGCCTCGGCCGCGTGCTCGATCAGCAGGTGGGGCAGGGCGCCAACCTCGTCTACGGCATCCAGTTCGGGCGGCAGGAGCCGGCGCCGCTGCTGGACGAGGCACGCAAGCGCGCGATGGCCGACGCGCGGCGCAAGGCCGACCTCTATGCGGCCGCCGCCGGCCTCAAGGTCGGCCGCGTGGTCGCGGTGCAGGAAGCGGGCGCCGCGTCACCGCGCCCGGAGATGTCGCCTCGTGTGATGATGTCCGCCGCGGTGCCGGTGGCGCCCGGCGAGCAGGAGACCCAGGCCTCGGTGACCGTGACGTTCACCCTCGACCCCTGAGGACGACCATGACCGCTCCCCACTTCCGCAGCGCCAAGCAGCTCGCGTCCGACATCCGCCGCCGCAAGCTCGGCTGCCTCGAGGTGCTCGACCTGTTCCTCGCGCGCGTGGACCGCTTCAACCCGCAGCTCAACGCGGTCGTGGCCAGCGACGTGGAGGCGGCCCGCCGCCGCGCCCGCCAAGCCGACGCCGCGTTGCGGAAGGGGAAGGTCTGGGGCCCGCTGCACGGGGTGCCGATGACCGTGAAGGAGTCCTACGACGTGGTCGGCATGCCGACCACCTGGGGGCTCAGCGAGCTGAAGGACAACGTGCCGCCGCGCAACGCGCTCGCGGTGGACCGCCTGCTCGCGGCGGGCGTGGTGCTCTTCGGCAAGACCAACGTGCCGTCGTGGCTCGCCGACTGGCAGTCCTTCAACCCGGTCTACGGCACCACCAACAACCCGTGGGACGTCACCCGCACGCCCGGCGGCTCCTCGGGCGGTTCCGCGGCTGCGCTCGCCGCGGGGCTCACCGGCTTCGAGGCGGGCAGCGACATCGGCTCGTCCATCCGCAATCCCGCGCACTACTGCGGGGTCTACGGCCACAAGCCCACCTTCGGCATCGTGCCGCCCCGCGGCCAGGCCCTGCCCGGCCGGGTCGCCCAGGGCGACATCTCGGTGATCGGGCCGATGGGCCGGAGCGCGGAGGACCTGGCCCTGGGCCTCTCGGTGATGGCGGGCGCCGACGAGATCGACGGCGCGGGCTGGCGGCTCGAGCTGCCCGCGCCGCGGAGGAAGACCCTCCGCGACTTCAAGGTGGCGGTCATGCTGACCGACCCGGCCTCCGAGGTGGACGACGAAGTGCAGGCTCGCGTGCAGGCGGTCGCCGACTTCCTCGCGAACAAGAAGGCCCGGGTGAGCGGCACCGCGCGGCCCGCCATCGACACCGCGGAGGCCCAGCGCGTCTACGTGCTCCTGCTGCGCGCGGCCACCGCGGGCCGGCAGTCCGCCGAGGAGTTCGGCCGGAACGCGGAGATCGCGCGCGCGCTCCGCGCGGACGACGAGAGCTACTACGCGCGGATGACGCGGGCGAACGTCGCGCCGCACCGCGACTGGCTCGCCGCCAACGAGGCCCGCCACAAGATGCGGTGGCGCTGGGCCGAGTTCTTCCGCGACTACGACGTGCTGCTCTGCCCCGCCGCGGCGAGCGCGGCGTTCCCGCACGACCACGCGGGCGAGCGCCACGAGCGGACCATCACGGTCAACCGCCGCCGCGTGCCCACCACCGACCAGCTCTTCTGGGCCGGCTACCCGGGGATGGCCTTTCTCCCCTCCACGGTGGCCCCCGCGGGATTCTCGCGCGCCGGGCTGCCGATCGGGGTTCAGATCGTCGGGCCGCAGTACGGTGATCGTACCTGCATCGAGCTGGCCCGCCTGCTCGAGCGGGAGTTCCAGGGCTTCGTTCCCCCGCCGGGCTACTAGCCGGGCTACCGAGGAGAATCCATTGGCGAAGAAGCGAGTGGTCGTGACGGGGGCGGCGGGCTACGTCGCCCAGCGGATGATGCCGGAGCTCCGCGAGCGCTGGGACCTGGTGCTGCTCGACGTGCGGCCCACCACCCGCGACGGCAAGGCGGTGCCCGGCCTGATCGTGGCCGACCTGACGAAGCCGGACCGCAACGAGTACCGGCAGCACTTCCGGGGGGCGGACGCGGTGATCCACTGCGGCTTCGTGAGCGCGCCGAACCTCGACGCCACCACCTGGCAGGACAACAGCGACGCCAAGTTCTGGGCCGAGCACACCAACGTGGCCCTCAGCTACAACGTGTGCCGGGTCGCCCTCGAGGAGGGCGTGCGCCGGGTGGTGGTGTGCAGCTCCAACCACGCGGCCGACTACTACGAGCGGCTGGTCTGGGACGGCCGCCTCGACATGGTCACGCCCGAGATGCCGCCGCGCTCGGACAACTGGTACGGCTGGGCCAAGGCGGCCTACGAGCTGCTGGGCTTCGTCTTCGCCACCGGCAAGGTGGACGGCCGCAAGCTCGAGATCGTGCAGTGGCGCATCGGGGGCCCGCGCGACGACGACGTGGATCACGTGAAGCCGGGCGACATCAAGGTCATGCACCGAGCGCTCGGGGCCTATCTCTCGAAGCGGGACCAGGTGCAGCAGGCGGTGCGCATGGTGGAGACCGAGGACATCCGGGACGAGCACGGGGTGCCGTTCCTCATCGTCTACGGCATCAGCGGCAACACCCACCGCTTCTGGTCCATCGCGAACGCGCGCATGAAGCTCGGCTACGCGCCGGAGGACGACAGCCAGGTCAACTTCGCGGACAAGATCGCAGCCATCGCGCGCGCGGTGCGGAGATGATCATGAACGCGGAAGAGGAGCTGAAGGCCCTGGAGGAGACCCTGGTCACCTTCCGGGAGACCCTGAAGGAAGTGAATCGGCTGGGCGGCGACGGCATGGTCATGGTGCGGGAGGAGTGGCTCCTGCGCATCAAGGAGCTCGAGCTGCAGCGCGAGCACCTGAGCCACGTCGTGCGCAAGAACCGCCGCCGCGCCGTCTAGCCGTGGCCGCGCGCGAGCTCCTGTTCGTCCAGGTGGACGTGTTCACCGAGCGTGTCTTCGGGGGCAACCCGCTCGCGGTGGTCTTCGAGGCGGCGGGTCTCTCCGACGCGGAGATGCAGGCCATCGCGCGGGAGATGAACTGCTCGGAGACCACGTTCCTCCTGCCGCCCACGCGCCCCGACTGCGAGGCGCGGGTGCGGATCTTCACCCCGGCGCGCGAGCTGCCGTTCGCGGGCCATCCGACCATCGGCACCGCGTGGGTGCTGGCCACCGAGCAGCTCCTGCCTCCGAACACCCACCGCTTCAATCTCGAGGAGGGGATCGGGCCGGTCGAGGTGACGCTCGAGGGCGAGCCCGCGCGGCCGAGCTTTCTCTGGATGCGGCACGGGGAGGCGCGCTTCGGCCCGGAGCTGAGCGACCGCGCCGGCTTCGCGCGGGCCCTGGGCCTCGCCGAGTCGGATCTGCTCGCGGGCGCGCCCATCTGCACCGGCTCCACCGGCAATCCCTTCCTCTATGTCCCCCTGCGCGATCGTGAGGCGGTGGACCGGGCGCGGCTCGACGTGCCCGCGCTCCTGGCCGTACAGGGCGAGGGTCCGAACGTCGGCATCTTCGTGTTCGCCCCCGATCCCCATCCTGGAGCGGGTCGCGTCTATTCTCGGATGTTCGCGCCGCACACGTCGGGCATTCCCGAGGATCCGGCCACCGGCTCGGCGAGCGGGCCGCTCGGCGCCTACCTGGTGGAGCGGGGTCTGGTGACCCCGGCCGATACCGTCAACATCGTGAGCGAGCAGGGCACGCGCATGGGCCGGCCGAGCTTCATCCGGATCCGCGTCGGCATGACCACCGGGCGCGTCAGCGAGATCCTGGTGGGCGGCAGCGTGGTGCCCGTGATCGAGGGCCGGCTGCGGGTGCCCTGACCATGTATATCCCCAAGCAGTTCCAGATCACCGACCCCGCGTGGTGCCACGCCCTGATGCGCGCCCGGAGCTTCGCGGCCATGATCACCGCCGACGACGCGGGGGTCCCGTTCGCCACCCACCTGCCGATCCTGGTGGATCCCGCGCGCGGCTCCTTCGGCACCCTGCGCGCCCACGTGGCCCGCGCCAATCCGCACTGGCGCTACCTGGCCGCCGGCCGGCCGACTCTGGTGATCTTCTCGGGCGCGCACGCCTACGTCTCGCCCTCGTGGTACGCCACGCATCCGAGCGTCCCCACCTGGAACTACGTGGCGGTCCACGCCACCGGCACCGGGGCGCTGGTCGAGGATCCAGAGCAGGTGAAGGCCCTGCTCGCCGACCTCGTGCGTACCTACGAGAGCCCCGGGCCGTCTGCGTGGTCCTTCGAGGGCCTGGCCGCGGATTACCTGGCGGGTATGCAGCGGGGTATCGTGGCCTTCGAGATCCCGATCGAGCGGCTCGAGGGCAAGGCCAAGCTCAGCCAGAACCGCGACGCGGTGGACCAGGCGCGCACCCGCGAGGCGCTCGCCGCGATGGACGATCCGCTGGCGCAGGCGGTGGCGGCCCTGATGGCCGGCGCCCCGCCGCGCTGACCCCTACTCGCCGCGAAAGGCCGGTTTCCGCTTCTCCAGCATCGCCAGCCGCCCTTCTTGCGCGTCGGCGCTGGTGCGCGCCTTCGTGGCCGCCGCGTCCAGGTCGGCGTGGGCGATCTGCTCCCGCGCCGAGGTCGCGCGCAGGATGCTCGCCTTGATCCCGGCCAGGGAGAGCGGCGCGTTGTCCGCGATGCGACGGGCGAGGGTCTGCACCGCGGCGGGCAGGTCATCCGCGGGCACCACCTGGTGCACCATGCCGATCTCGTAGGCGCGCCGCGCGTCGATGGGCTGGCCGGTGAAGAGCAGGTGCCGCGTGTGGGCGGGCCCGATGATCTCCACCAGCTTCTGTCCGAGCGGGAAGGGGATCACGAGCCCGATTCGGGCGAGCGGCATGCCGATCCGCGCGGGCTCGGCGGCCACTCGCAGGTCGCAGTGCAGGGCCAGCTCGCAGCCGCCCGCGATCGCGTCGCCGTGCACCGCGGCGATCGTGGGATGCTTCGACCGCTCCACCCGCTGCAGGACCTGAACCACGTTGCCTTCCGGATCGGCCTCGCCGCGGCGCTGCTGCATCTCCTTGAGATCCATGCCCGAGCAGAAGGCGGGACCGGCGCCCCGCACCACCACCACCCGCACGTCGCGGCGGGAGTCCAGGTCGTCGAAGGTCGCGCGCAGGGCCTGCAGCAGCGCGGTGTTCATGGCATTGCGCTGGTCCGGGCGGTTCATCGTCACCGTCGCGATGCCCGCGTCCACCGAGAGCAGGATCTCGTCCGCCATGTGTCGTCTCCAGTTATGAGCCGGGCGCCATCGCGCGCAGCGCGTTGAGCATCAGGTCACGCTTCTTCTCGGGGTCCGGCTCGGTGCTCATCAGCGAGAGGAACGCGGTGTCGATGCCGCGGTCCAGGTAGAGCTGGATGCGGGCCTTGAGCTCGGCCAGGCTTCCGCACGGGATCAGGTCGTCCATCACCCGGGTGGGAATGGCGGCCACCGCGCCCTTGCGATCGCCCGCGCCCCACGCGGCCCACATCGGACCGAGCGCCTCGGAACGGCCGAGCCACTCCTGGAAGGCGCGGTAGACCGGCACGTTCAGGTACCCGGCGATGTGGCGGCGGACCACCAGCTCCGCCTCGGGGCCGGGCGGATCGAGGTTGACGAAGAGCCGCGCGGTGACCTCGATGGCCTCGGGATCGCGCCCGGCCCGCTTCGCGGCCTCCCGCACCACCGAGACGGAGCGCGGCACGTCGTCGGGCGAGAGCCAGTTGAGGATCACGCCGTCCCCCACCTGGCCCGCGACCTTGAGCATGCCTTCGCGGAGGGCCGCGATGTGGATCGGCACCGGCTCCTTCGGCACCTTGGTGAGGCGGAAGCCGTCCACGCTGAACGTCTCGCCCTTGAACACCACGCGCTCGCCCGCGAGCGCCGAGCGCAGGAACTGGGCGGTCTCGCGCACGCGGGTGGCGGGCCGGCTGAACGTACCGCCGTTCCAGGACTCCACGATGGGCTGCGAGCCCGCGCCGATGCCGAGCACGAAGCGCCCGGGGGCCAGGTCGGCGAGCCCGGCCGCGGTGGAGGCGAGGGTGGCGGGCCCGCGCGTGTAGACGTTGGCGATCGCGGTGCCGATTCGCATCCGGGTCGCGAGCGCGATGACGGTCAGCGGGGTGAAGGCGTCCACCCCGTCCACCTCGAAGGACCAGGCGTCGGTGTAGCCGAGCCGCTCCGCCTCGCGCGCCACCTCGGTCAGCTCGGGCAGCGCGAAGCCGTCCATCGGCACCGACAGGGACCAGCGCTTCCTCATCTCCGGGGTTCTCTCCTCGCGTATCGTGGTGCGGGCCGGCCGGGCCGCCCCCGAGTGTACCCGCTTTTCCGCGCGGTGGTATGATCCCCCCACATCACGGTCTCGAGGAGCCACCACCACCATGACGGTGTTCCCCGGCTTCACGCTCCCGGAGGAGCTGCGCCTGCTCGGCGATCAGATCCGCCGGTTCGTCCAGGACGAGATCATCCCGCTCGAGCAGACCATCGATCCGGATGCCCCCGAGATCCCGCGGGAGGACTTCGTGCGCCTCTCCGCCAAGACCAAGGCGGCCGGCCTCTGGACCCTCGGCGCGCGCGAGGAGTACGGCGGCGGCGGGCTCGATACGTTCAGCATGTGCGTGGTGCTCGAGGCGATGTCGCAGCACCGCATGGGTCTCTACAACCCGGGCTGCGGCGTCTTCGGCCGCTACCCGCCGCCCGCGATCTGGGCGGGCAGCAAGGCCCAGATCGAGAAGTACGCGGTGCCCACGCTGCGCGAGGGCTACGAGACCTTCTTCGCGATCACCGAGCCGTCGGGCGGATCCGATCCGGCCGGGGCGATCCAGACCCGCGCGGAGCGGCGCGGCGACAAGTGGGTGCTCAACGGCCGGAAGGTCTTCATCTCCCGCG
>DATFUK010000417.1:0-6169 GCA_035260865.1 Candidatus Methylomirabilota bacterium
CGGGGGGTGCGGCCTCTGACCACGACCCGCTCCTTCGTTTCTCCGCGTGAGGAGTTCCCAATCTGGGAGGGCGCAATGTAAGCGACCCCCGGAGGGAACGGGTCAACCGGCCGCACCCCCCGCGGCCCGCCGCCCCGCCCGCTCCCGGCCGCTCGGGTTGAATCAACTGCTCAACTGCTGAACCCGCCTATCCAGACGCTATCGAAGTCCTAAACGGCTGTCGAAGTTCTAAACGGTTGTCCGCTGACCTGGGGGAGTGCGGGGGCCATTTCCGGGCCCCCGCATTAGAAAGAGGGGCGGATCCGTATGTCTCGCAGCAGCGGGTTGAGCCGATTGCTTCGCCGCGAGTTCACTCGCGCCAGCGCGGGTCGAGCAGATCGCGGAGCGCGTCGCCTAGAAGATTGACGCCAAGGACCGCGAGTAACAGGGCGGCGCCGGGGAAGAAGGCGACCCAGGGAGCGGAGGTGAGGAAGGTCTGGCCCTCGGCGAGCATGCTGCCCCAGGAGATCGTGGGGGCCTGGGCGCCCAGGCCCAGGAACGAGAGGCCGGCCTCGGCGATCATGTTGCTGCCGACGCCGATGGTGGCCGCCACGATGATCGGGCCCACTGCGTTGGGCAGGAGGTGGCGGACCAGGATCGTCCCGTGGCCGACGCCGAGGGCGCGGGCCGCCTGCACGTAGTCTCGCTCCTTGAGCGAGAGGATCTCGCCCCGCACCACGCGCGCGATCGTGGTCCAGCCGAGCGCGACCAGGACGAGCGCCACCTTGTCGAGTCCCGGCCGCTCGAAGACCGCGATCAGTCCGATGGCCAGGATCAGGGAGGGGAAGGCCATCACCACGTCGGTGGCGCGCATCAGTAGCGAATCGCGCCAGCCGCCGTGATAGCCGGCGAGCAGGCCCACCGCGACGCCCAGCGTGGCGGCCACCGCCTCCACCCCGAGGCCGAGCGCGAGCGAGACCCGCCCGCCGTGGAGCACGCGCGAGAAGAGATCGCGGGCCAGCGCGTCGGTGCCGAAGAGGTGCGCGGGCCCCGGCGGCCGCAGCATCGTGTCGCTGAGCGCGGCCGGCACCGCGGTCGGATCGTACGGGGCGAGCCACGGGGCGAGCACCGCGGAGGCGGCGAAGAGACCCACGAGCGCGGCACCGATGGTGAGGCGACGGCCCCTCCGCTCCCCGGACGAGCGCCCGAGGGCCTCAGCGGCCACGGCGGATCCTCGGATCGATGAGGAGATAGGCCAGATCCACGAGCAGATTGGCGAGGACGTAGATCACCGCGAAGACGAGCACCGCGCCCATCACGACCGGCAGATCGCGCTGCCCCACCGCGGCCACCAGCATGCGGCCCAGGCCGGGCCACGCGAACACCGTCTCGGTGAGCGGCGCGCCCACGAGGAGATCCGCGATCCCGATGCCGATCACGGTGACCACCGGGATGAGGGCGTTGCGAAGGGCGTGCTTGGAGATCACCAGCCACTCGGCGAGCCCCTTGGCGCGCGCGGTCTGGATGTACTCCTGCCGTATCACCTCGAGCAGGTTCGATCGGGCCATGCGCGCAATGGTGCCGGTATGGATGGCGCCCAGGGTGAGCGCCGGCAGCACCAGGTTGGCCCAGTCGCCGTCACCGTACCCGGAGACCGGCAGCCACCCGAGCCACACCGCGAAGAGCAGCGAGAGCATCATGCCGAGCCAGAACACCGGCGTGGAGATGCCGAGCACCGCGGCGCTCATGAGGACCTGATCGAGCAGCCGGCCGGGCCGTAGCGCGGCCGCGACCCCCGCGGCGAGGCCGCCGACGACCGCGACCACCGTCGCGGCGAGGGCGAGCCGGGCGGTGGCGGGCAGGCGCTCCGCGATGATCTCGGCGACGGGCCGCTGCTGATGGTACGAGGTGCCCAGGTCCCCGCGCACCAGCCGGGACATCCACGTCGCGTAGCGCACGTGCACCGGCCGGTCGAGCGCGTAGTCCCGGCGGATCTGCTGGACCAGCTCCGGATCGGCGCGCTGACCGAGCATGGCCCGGGCCGGATCGCCCAGGCCGACCGCGGTGAGCGCGAAGACGAGCAGGCTGACACCGAGCAAGACCGGCAGCAGCGCCAGCACGCGCTTGGCCGCGGGCTCCAGCAGGTCGGCGAGCACCGCTACTCGATTCTGACTTTTCTGAGCGGGGCCAGGAACTCGGGGGCGGTGGAGAGCGGGGAGCGCTCGAGGCCTTTCACGGCGGGGCGGATCAGGGCGCGGCTCGCGTAGTGGTAGAGCGTGATCCAGGCGCCGTCGTCGAGCAGGCGCTGCTCGGCGTCCTGGTAGACCTTGAAGCGCGCCGGCCCCGGTGGCATCACGTCGGCCTGGTCGAAGAGCCGGTCCAGCTCGGGGCTGCGGTAGCGCGACGTGTTGCCGGCCGCGCCGATGTTGCGGGAGTGGAACAGGACGGTCAGGAAGTTCTCCGGATCCGGGTAGTCCGCGATCCAGGCCTGGCGGAACATCGTCACCGCGCCCTCGTCCACCACCTTGAGGTGCGCGGCCCAGTCGAGCCGCCGCAGCTCGAGCGTGATCCCCACCTCGCGGAGCTGCGCCTGCAGCAGCTCGGCGATGCGCTGGTTCAGGTCGCTCGTGTTGAAGTGATACGTGATGGGCGGCAGGCCCCGGCCGCCCGGGAATCCCGCCTCGGCCAGGAGCTGCCGGGCCCGGGCGCGATCGAGGCCCGGCGCGGCGACGCCGGCGTGGTAGCCCGGCAGCGTGGGGGGCAGGATGCCCCGGCCCGCGATCACGCATCCCTCGAGGAGTCCCTGCACGATCGCGGACGGATCGATGGCGTGCGCGACGGCCAGGCGCATCCGGCGATCGTTGAACGGCGGCTTCTCCACGTTGAAGCGCACCGCGTGGGTGCCAAGGGTCGGCCAGATCGCCACCTGGGCGCGGAGGGCGGGATCGGCCTTCACGCCCCGGCAATGGCCGGTCGGGATGTCGGTGACGTCGAGGTTGCCCGCCTTGTAATCGTTGAAGCGGGTGATCTCGGCCGGGATGATGCGGAACACGACGCGCTCGAGGTGGGGCGCGCCGCGGAAGTGCTCGGCGAAGGCCTCGAGCACCACACGGTCGTCGCGCCGCCACTCCTTCAGGCGGAACGCGCCGGTCCCGACCGGGTGGCTCGCGAAGCCCGGGCCGAGGCGCTGGGCCTCCTCGCGCGGCACGACGGAGGCCGCGTCGTAGGCCATCAGATGGAGGAACGGGGCGAAGGGCTTGGCGAGCGTCAGCTCGACGGTCCGCCCGTCCACCACGCGCACGCCCGGGATCTCGCCCGCCCCGCCCTTGATGAAGGCGGGCGCGCCCGCGATCTTTTCGAACACCCAGGGCCGCTTGCCGCGCGCGGCGCGCTCGAAGGAGAACTTCACGTCGGCCGCCCCCATCACCCGGCCGTTATGGAACTTCACCCCGGGGCGGAGCACGAAGGTATAGACCCGCTGGTCGGACGAGACCGTCCAGCGTTCGGCCAGGCCCGGGCCCGGCTGGAGCCGCTCGTCCAGCTCCACCAGCGTGTCGAAGAGCTGGCGCACGACCGCCGACGAGGTGGTGTCGGTGGCCTGGGCGGGATCGAGCGTCGGCGGATCGGAGATGAACACGCCTCGCAGCGTCCCCGCGGGCTTGCCGCCCTGCGCGTCCGCCGGGCCCGCCGCCAGGAACAGGCACAGCAGCGGCAGGAGCCGCAGGCCCTTCATCGCTGGATGCCGGGCCCGGGCGCCGGCGCCGCGGGCGGCGCGTCGATCCAGACGCGGTCGAAGCGGGGATTGCCGCTCGGGTGCAGACGCAGGTTGCGCACCTCCGTGCGGGCCGACGCCCAGTGCAGCCGCACGTAGAGCGGCACCCACGGCACCTCCTCGGCCAGCATGGCCTGCGCGCGCGCGTATAGCCGCTGCCGCTCGGGCCGAAAGGACACCTGGCTGGCCCGGACGAGGAGATCGTCGAGGGTCCGATTGCGGTAGAAGGACAGGTTCACCGCGCCGGGGCCCTTGCTGGCACCCTCGCTGCTCGTGAGCGGGTAGAGCAGGAAGTGCGGATCGCCCGCCTCGACGCGAGACTCGAGCAGGGTCATCTGGTGCTGACCGGTGCGGGCGAGCTGGAGCGCCGCCTCCGGCGCCTCGACCTGGATGGGGACGGCGATGCCCGCGGTCGCCAGGGAGGCGCGGATCGCCTCGGCCACCCGCGCCTGGTCCGGCCGCGTGTCGCCGTCGCTGATCAGCAGGCCGGCCGAGGTCCCGCGCGGGAAGCCCGCTTCCGTCAGCAGGCGCTTGGCGTTCGCCGGGTTCGCCTCCAGCACGGGCGAGCCGTCGCGACGCCCCCAGACCCCGAGCGGCAGGTACGAGAGCAACGGGACCCCGGTGGGGGCGACCGCGGGGGCGAGGAGGCCCGGGTCGAGGGCCGCCGCCACCGCCTGGCGGGCCTTGAGCCGGCTGAAGGGCTCGCGCTCCGCCTCGAGCGCGAGATAGCCGACGCGCCAGCTCGGGATCGACTGCGCCCCGACCGGCCTGGACGGAGCCGCCGACGTGAGGAGCACGTCCACCGCCTGCGCCTCCAGCATCGCCTCGCCGCGGGCATCCTCGCCGGAATCCAGGAAGATCAGCCGGGTGGACCGAGGCGATCCGCCCCAGTAGCCTGGGTTCGCGTCGAGCACCACCCGGCCCAGGCTCGCCTCGGTGAGCGCGAACGGTCCGGTGCCGACCCAGCGCTGGCCCGCGCTGCTCGCCAGGACGACCGAGAAGGCGGGATGGGCCAGCACCGCGGGCAGCGGCGCGTAGGGCAGCAGGAGGCCGATCTGGACGGTGCGCGCGTCCAGCGCCTTGACCTCCTTGACCACGCCCGGGGTGCCCCGGATGAGCCGCGGCGCGGCCATGTTGGGGCTGGGCGCGTGGGGCGCGCTGGGCTGGATGACCCGGTCGAGGCTCTCCACCACGTGCTGGGCGGTCAGGACGGTCCCGTCGTGAAAGCGCACACCCTCCCGCAGCCGGAAGGTCCACACGAGACCGTCGCGCGACACCGACCACTGAGCGGCCAGCCCGGGCTCGATGTCGCTGGTGACGTCGCGGTACTGCACCAAGGTGTCGAAGATTTGTCGTGCGATGACGGAAACTGGCCCTTCGAGGGTGGTGGCGGGGTCGAGCGAGGCGGGCACCGACGACAGGCCCACGCGGAGGGTGCCGCCCTGCGCCCACGCCACGCCGGACAGCGTGAGGACGAGAACCACTGTGATCCCGATGCATCGCCATGCGCTCGACATGACCGAGTTATACGACGAAATCCCGCCGCTGCGCGATGCGTAGCCACTTTCCCGCGCGGCTGCTCATCGCGTGGCCAGCACGACGACGGTCAACGCGTGCCGCGGACGAGAAGTCGAGCGGATCGGGCACCTTGAGAGCCCACATACATGGCACCGAAACTGCTTGAACTTTTTGCATGCCCGTCGCGAGGGCTCCGGAACCGGCTCGGGTGAGCCACGGTTTAGACGGTGACAGCGATAGGTGAACGCCTTACCGGGAATCGGAGAAAATGAAATGAAATCAATGGCTCCCGAGGGCAAAAAGAGGCCAATTCGCTTGACTTAACGCGAAACGGACTCCTATACTGAGGTCACCTTTCGGAGGCTTGGGCGGCGCGCGATGGAGCGCTGGAAGTGCCCGCTGGTTCACCCGGAAAGGAAATGGGCGAACATGAAGGAGTTCGACAAGAAGGGCAATCCTAGCCGAGAGCCTTCGTCCGAAGGGATGAAAGGCCTCTCGAAATTCCTCCCCATGACCGACTCCAACTATCGGCGGCGCCTCACCGAATACGAGGTGCAGGTCCAGGACCTCCAGGCTTACGTCCGCTCGCTCGAGACCGAGACCGGGCGGCTGCGCAAGAAGCTGGAGGACGCCCCGAAGGAGTTCATGATCCTGGAGAACAAGCTGCGCGAGGCCAATCGCCAGCTCGTCCAGGCGTTCAACCAGAACGAGAAGCTCGTGAACGCGCTCTACGAGGCGCGGGAGCAGATCACCTCGCTCAAGGAAGAGGTGGACAAGCTCTGCGCGCCCCCCTCGACCTACGGGGTGTACCTCTCGGTCAACGAGGACGGCACCGTCAACATCCTGTCGCAGGGCCGCAAGGTGAAGGTCAACCTGCATCCCTCGATCAAGGCGGAAGAC
>DATFUK010000418.1:0-3066 GCA_035260865.1 Candidatus Methylomirabilota bacterium
GTTCGAGGGCCTCTACGCCGAGGGCGGCTTCTTCAACTGGCTCGCCCACCCGCAGATCATCGGCCGCACCTCGCGCCTGCGCATGGTGGAGCGGCTCATCCAGCTCATCCTCGGCAAGGGCCGCGTGTGGTGGCCCAAGCCCATCGACCTGGCCCGGTTCTGGCTGCAGAAGACCGCCGCGGCCGGGCGCGCCTGAGGGCCTGCCGGTGGCCGTCCCGGCCGGTCGCCTCGCGGGCAAGGTCGCGCTGATCACCGGCGCGGGCCGCGGCTTCGGCCGCTCCATCGCGGTGGCCTTCGCCCGCGAGGGCGCGCGCCTCGCGGCCAACTACCTCGGCAGCGAGGCCGGGGCGCGCGAGGTCGTCGCGGAGGCCGGCCGGCTCGGGACCGAGGCGGTCGCCCTGCGCGGTGACGTGGCCCGCGAGGACGACGCGCGCCGGCTGATCGAGACGACCCTCGAGCGTTTCGGCCGCCTCGACGTCCTGGTCAACAACGCGGGGATCATGGTGCGCGGCCCGCTGCTGCAGGTGCCGGAGGCGGAGTGCCGCCGCATGTTCGACATCAACGTGATGGGCACGCTCTACTGCAGCCGCCACGCCCTGCCCCCGATGATCGAGCGCAAGGGCGGCCGCATCATCAACCTCTCCACCCAGCTCGCCCAGCGCCCGGTGGGCGGCGGGGGCTTCGCGGCCTACGCGGCCACCAAGGGCGCGATCGAGTCGCTCACCCGCGCGCTCGCCTCCGAGGTCGGCCCGCACGGCATCACCGTCAACGCGATCGCGCCGGGCGGCATCGAGACCGACATGAGCCGCGACGTGATGACCGAGGAGTACCGCACCCGCCGCCTGGCCGAGCTGCCCCTTCGCCGCTTCGGTGCGGTGGAGGACGTGGCCTACTGCGCGGTCGTCCTGGCCGCCGACGACGCCGGTTATCTCACCGGACAGATCCTCCACCCGAGCGGCGGCTGGGTGTCGGGCTGATCCCGCTCGCCTCACCCCAGGAGATCGCGATGCGCTACCGCTGGCCCGACGGCAAGCAGTCCGCCGCAGTCCTGTCCTTCGACTTCGACGCCGAGTCCGGCTTCCTCTTCCGCGAGCCCGAGAAGGCCCGGCGGAGCCTCGGCGATCTCGAGGAGCGGCGCTTCGGCCCCCGCGTCGGGGTCGACCGCATCCTGCGCCTGCTCGACCGGCTGAAGCTCCGCGCCAGCTTCTACATCCCGGGCTGGACCGTAGAGCACCATCCGGCCGAGTCCACGCGCATCCGCGACGCGGGCCACGAGATCGGGGCGCACGGCAACATGCACGAGGCGCTGAGCTTCCTCGACGAGGCCCAGGAGGAGCGGGTGATGCGCGAGCAGCTCGACATCCTCCAGTCGCGCCTGGGGGTGCGCCCGGCCGGCTACCGCTCGCCCTCATGGGACGTGAACGTGTGGACCCCCGATCTCCTGAAGCGTCACGGCTTCCTCTACGACACCTCGCTGATGGGCAACGACGTGCCCTACGAGGTCGAGACCGGCCAGGGGCCGCTGATCGAGGTGCCGGTTCAGTGGCTGCTCGACGACGCGCCGCTGTTCCGTCACGTGTACGGCGCCACCAACGCGATCGCGGATCCGGGCCGCGTGCTGCAGATGTGGAGCAAGGAGTTCGCCGCGATGCACCGCGAGAATGGCTGCTTCGTGCTGACCTGCCACCCGTTCGTGAGCGGCCGGGCGTCCCGCATCGCCCTGCTCGAGGACCTGGTGACCTACATGCGGCGGTCCCGCGGCGTGTGGTTCGCCACCGGCGAGGAGGTGGCGCGCTGGCACGCGAGCCGGCCCGCGGCCGCGCCCGCCGCGCGCCGGGAGACTAGCCGCCCGGCGTCTTCGCGGCCGGCGCCGGTGCGCCCGGCTTCGCGGGCTCGGTCGGCCGCACCCGGACGAGGGCGCCGCTGACCAGCGAGTCGGCGGGATCGAGGATCACCGCGTCGCTCGGCTGGAGGCCGGCCACCACCTCGACGCTGCGGCCGTAGTCGCGCCCGAGGGTCACCGGCACCAGCTCGGCGCGGCCGTCGCGCACCACCGCGACCCGCAGTCCCTCCGAGCGAAAAAGCAGGGTGTTGGCCGGGATGGTCATCCCCTTTGTTTCGAGCCCGACCCGCAGGCGGACCACCACGTACGCGCCGGGCAGGACCTCGGCGTTCGGGTTGTCCATCTCCACCTCGCTCAGCATGGTGCGGGCGGTCGGGTCGAGCGCGGTCGACGTCCGGGCCAGCGTGCCCCGGTAGATCTTGCCGGGGTTCTCCTCGAGGGTGATCTGGGTCGGGGTGCCGGGCCGCGCGGCCTGCGCGTAGGCCTGCGGCACCGAGACGAACACGCGCAGCCGGCTGGTCGAGGCGAGCCGGAAGAGCTCGCGGGCCTGGGCGCTCGCCCCCGCGTCGATCAGCGCGCCCACGTCGGTGTTGCGCGCGGTGATCACGCCGTCGAAGGGCGCGGTGACGCGCTGGAAGGCCTGTAGATTCTCGAGCCGCTGCACGTTGGCCCCGTTCGACTCGACGATGGCCCGCTTGGCGTTGTAGTCGCTGACCTTCTCGTCGGTCTCCTGGCGCGAGACCGCGTCGCGCTTGAGCAGGGTCTGCCAGCGGTCGGCGGTGGTGTGGGCCATGTCCATGTTGGCCCGCGCGTTCTCCAGATCGGCGCGCGCCTGCCGGAGCTGCTGGTCGAGCTCCGGGGTCTCGATCTCGGCGAGGACCTGGCCCTGGGTCACCCGCGCCCCGATGTCGGCGTACCACTTCTTGAGATAGCCGTTGGCGCGCGCGTAGATCGGCGCGTCGGTGAAGGCGCGCGCGGTGCCCGGCAGCACCAGCTCGTCGCTGGGCGAGGAGGCGGACGGGTAGATCACCGCCACCGTCGGGACCGCCGCCTCCTGGGTCGCCCGCTTCAGCGCCGCGTCGGCCCCCCGCCGCCCGTGGAGCCCGGAGTAGATGGCGATCGCCAGCGCGAAGACGACGAGCAGGAGGATCCAGACCCCGCGCGAGCCCCTCACGCGGCCGCCTCCGGGACGGCGGGAGCGGCGAGGCGGCGACGCCCGTGCA
>DATFUK010000419.1:0-16602 GCA_035260865.1 Candidatus Methylomirabilota bacterium
GAAGGGGATGCGGGGAGATGGCTCCTGATGGCGCGGGTAGTGGTCGGGGTAGCAGGCGGCCAGGTGCTCGTCCTGGACCCGCGGGAGCTGGTAGAGGAAGCCGCACGCCCGACAGCGCGCGACCGTGTAGACGCCGGGCACCGCGAAGGCTCGATCGGGTGTGGACCAGACGGGATCGGCGCCGGCCTCTCCGCACAGGAAGCAGGGCGTGTCGACGGTGGGGAGCGACACCGCGCTTACCCCTCACCCTGTCCTCTCCCCTGAGGGGAGAGGGTGAGAGGTTGCGCCATTACTTCTTGGACAGAAGCCAGTGTCCCACCGCGAGGTGCGGCAGGCCGGAGCGCTCGAAGGTATCCACCGCGTCGGCGGCGCCGCCCACGATCGGCTCGCCGTGGAGGTTGAACGAGGTGTTGAGCACCGCGCCCACGCCGGTCCGCCGCTCGAACTCGCGGATCACCGCGTGGTACTCCGGGTTCCACTCGCGCTCGAGAATCTGCGGCCGGGCGGTGGCGTCCTGAGGATGAAGCGCGGCGGTGAGCGCGTCGCGCGCCTCCGGGCGCGTCGGCATCGCCAGCATCATGTAGGGCGAGGCGAAGCCCTTGGGGTTGACGAGGTAGTCCCCCGCCCGCTCGGCAAGCACCGTCGGCGCGAACGGCATCCAGAAGTCCCGGTTCTTGATCATCCGGTTGATCAGCCCGACCACCCGGTGATCCGAGGGATTCGCCAGGATCGAGCGGTTCCCGAGGGCGCGGGCCCCGAACTCCATCCGCCCCGCGCAGCGCGCGACGACGCCGTCCGAGACCAGGAGCTCTGCGATGCGCTCTTCGATCCGGTCGTGGAATGCGACCTTGTACTGCCCCTCGAGACGCCGCTCGCGGATGACCGCCTCCGCCTCCTCGTCGGTCACCGACGGGCCCAGGTAGGCCGCCCCGAACGGCTGCGGCGTCGCGGCCCGGCCGCGGCGTGCGCACTCCTGCACGTACGCGAGGTACGCCGCGCCCACCGCGTTCGACTCGTCGCCGCAGGACGGGAAGGCGAAGAGCTCCTCCACCCACTCCTCCTGCCCGAGCAGCATGTTGGCCTTCACGTTCATGAAGACCCCGCCGCCGAGGGCGAGCCGGCCGCCGCCATAGCGCTCGTGCATGAGACGGCTCCAGCGCAGCAGCACCTCCTCGAGCAGCCGTTGCGCGCCGCCCGCGACCCAGTCGAAGCGGAGGCCGACCATGGCGCGCAGCAGGAGCTGGTAGCGCTCGCCCGCGGCGCGCCAGCGGAAGCGGGCGGGCCGGCCGTCCTCGAGATCGAAGACCTCGCGCAGGGCTGCCTCCGCCCGCGCCGCGTACTTCTCCGGCGCGTACGGGGCCATGCCCATCACCTTGTACTCGTGCTCGCCGAACTTCATGCCCATCGCGAGCGTGACGAACGAGTAGAAGGCGCCCACCGAGCCCGGCGCGCTCGGCGTGGCCTCGTGCCGATCGAGGGCCAGGCCCCGTCCGGTGGAGGCGGTCGCGCAGAGCCCGTCCCCGGAGTTGTCGTTGGTCAGCACGAGCGCGTCGCGGCCCGCGAAGCCCGAGCCCCAGTAGGCGGCCGCCGCGTGGCAGGTGTGGTGGTCGAGGCACACGATGCGGTCGGACGCGAGGCCCAGATGCTCCGTGACGAAACCCAGCCGCTCACGCTGGGAGATGCCGAACTTCCCGCGCGAGGCGTCGATGAGGCCGAACTTGGCGCCCCACTTCCGCACCTTCTTCTCGAAGGTGCGACGCCGGGAGGGCCACGAGACCCCGTAGTACTCCTTCACGTAGCTCTCGTCGTGCATCACCCGGTTCAGCCACTCCCGGGAGGTCGCGCGGGCGCCCGCGAGGGCCACCACGTCGATCTCCTGGGGGGTGATCGCCAGCTCGCGCAGGAGGGCGTCGATCGCGCGCCGCGGGTACCCCGCATCGTTCTTCAGCCGGCTGAAGCGCTCTTCCGAGGCGCAGCCGATGACGCGGCCGTCTCGCAGGACGGCGGCGGTCGCACAGTGGGTCTCGTTGATGCCGAGGACGATCATGTCCCCGGTAGTATACCGCCCAGCCCTCTACGCCCCCACCGACTCCGCGAGCCAGCGCGCGGTGCGCAGGAGACGTCCGTCGCCGTGGCGCGGACCCACGAGCTGCACGCCCAGCGGGAGGCCGTTGGCGCCCTGGAGCAGCGGGAGGCTCACCGAGGGCAGGCCGAGCATGGTCCAGAGCGTGCAGAAGGTCGGCTCGCCGGTGGACTCGAGCCCGGCCGGCGCCGTTCCGTCCACCGCGGGCGTCAGGATCGCGTCGTAACGCTGCTCGAACAATTCGGTGAACGTGGCCATGAGCGGGCCCGCCGCGGCTCTCGCCGCGAGGTACTCGGGCGCGCGCACCGCGTGCCCGGCCTCGATGCGCCCACGCAGCGACGCCGACAGCCGGTCACGCCCGGTCTCCCATTCACGCCGGAGATTGACCGCCACCTCGGCGTCCATGATCACGCGGTGCCACTCGGCCAGCTCGTCCGCGCTCTCGCTCAGCTCGAACTCTTCCACGCGCCCGCCCAGGTGCTCCACCACCTCGCCGATCGCCGCCCGCGCGTCCTCGGCGATCCGGTCCCATCGCCCGGACCGGAAAAACCCGAACCGCGGCTCGGCCGGAGGCTCCTCCATCGCGAGGGCCCGGTAGGGGCCCCGTCCGCGCGGGCGGGTGTCGGGATCGCGCTCGTCGAAGCCGGCGACCTCCTCGAGCAGGAGCCCCAGATCCTCGACGGTCCGGGCGAAGAGGCCCACGTGGTCGAGGCTGCGCGAGAGCTGGAACATCCCATGCCGCGATACGAGCCCGTGCGTGGGCTTGAGGGCATAGATCCCGCAGTAGGACCCCGGCCGGATCGTGGATCCGCCGGTCTGGCTCCCGAGTGAGAGCGGCACCATCCCCGCGGCCACCGCTGCCGCCGACCCGCTGGACGATCCGCCGGGCGTGTGTCCGGGGTTGTGCGGGTTCCGCGTCTTGCCGGCGGTCCGCGTGGCGAACTCGGTGGTGACCGTCTTGCCCATGATTACCGCCCCGGCCGCCCGCAGCCGCTCCACCACCGCCGCATCCCGCGAGGGCGTCCGCCCCGCATGCAGCACCGATCCGTTCTCGGTCGGCATGTCCCCCGTATCGATGATGTCCTTCAGCCCCACCGGCACCCCGTGCAGCCCGCCTATCGGCCGGCCCGATAACCTCCATTCATCCGAAGCCTTGGCCTGGGTCAGCGCATACTCCGGATCCAGGTAGATCCACGCCTCCACTCGAGGCTCCGTCTCGCGGATCCGCCCCAGGCAGCTCTCCACCACCTCGACCGAGCTGGCCTTCCCCGCCCGGATCAGTCCAGCCACCTCCGCCGCCGACATCTCCCAGATCTCCCGAGTCCCCATGGCGCCGCAGTATACGTTCAACCCCACCCCAGAAAAATCAGAGCGGCCGAAGCGCTCCTACATAGAAACCAGGCAGGGCATGCCTGCATCCGGAGCCGGCCGGCTGTAATGGTTGCCGCCGACGGGAGGCTGGAGAGGGCCGGGGTGGGGTGGTGGGGTACTCTGACCCGTTCCCTCCGGGGATCGCTTCGCCTCACCAACCCAGATTGGGAACTCCCCGGGCTCAGGTATGGAAACAGCGGGTCGTGGTCAGATGCCCCCGCCACCCCACCCCGGCCCTCTCCGGCCGCGGACCACGCACCAGCAGCCCCCAGCTAGTTCCCGTACAGGAAGTTAGGCAGCCAGAGCGTCATGCCGGGCCAGATGTACATGAACGCCAAGCAGATCAGCACGATGACCATGTACGGCATCATCCCCGCAAAGATCTGGTTGAGCGTCACATGCTTCGGCGCCACCCCCTTGAGGTAGAACGCCGACATCGCCACCGGCGGCGACAGGAACGCGGCCTGGAGGTTCACCGCGACCATCGTCCCGAACAGGATCGGATCGATGTCGAAGTGGCTCAGCAGGGGGATGAAGATCGGGCAGAAGATCACGATGATCTCGGTCCACTCCAGCGGCCAGCCGAGCAGGAAGATCAGGACCTGCGCGACGAACAAGAATCCGAGGGGCGAGAGATTCATGCTGAGCACCCACCGCTCGATCAGGGACTGGCCGCCGTGCAGGGCGAACACCGCCGAGAAGAGGGCGGAGCCCACGAAGAGCCAGCACACCATCGCGGTGGTCTTGGCGGTGAGGAACGTGGACTGCTTGAGGTTCTCGCGCAGCTCCTTCGAGTCGCGCAGGTGCAAGAGCCCCGGAATGACCGTCCCGATGAACGTGCCTCCGATCGAGGCGGCCACCAGCATGGACATCCAGGGCTCGTTCTCGTACCACCCGAGCGCGAACCCCACGATGGCGCCCACGAGGCTCCACCACAGGACTTCCTTCCGGAACTTGGCCAGCACCGCGAGGTAGAGTGCGCCGAGCGCCCCGATCGCCGCCGACTCGGTGGCGGTGCAGATGCCGAACAGGATGACCGCGAGCACCACCACCGTGAGCACTCCCAGCGGTACCACCGAGGCGATCAGCTGCTTGAGGATCTCGAGCTGCTCGCCGTCCATCCGCCAGAAGTAGAACAGGAGGATCAGGCCGAACAGGGCGGAGATTCCCCAGAACCAGGCGAAGAAGCGCTCGGGCACCTTGCTCACCGCGGGTCCGGTGGGCACCTCCCGCACCGAGGTCATCTCCTCCGGCGGCCCCTCGCTCGCCCGCGCGGTCGGCGAGGACCCCGACTCCTCGGCCGCGCCGAGCTCCTGCGGTTGCTCCTCCTTCTCGGATGACGCCGAGCCCAGCGCCTGGGGCTGCTCTTCCTTCGCGGCGGGCTTCGCGGGCGGGGCGACCGCGGCCACCGACGGCGCGGCGGGCGCCGCCGCCACGACCTCCGGCGCGTTGTAGACCACCACGTACCACCACGTGGCGCCGAGGGTCCCGGCGGTGAGCACCACCGGTACCGCCATCGCGGCCACGTTGGCCACGACCATGCGGTAGCCCGCGGAGGCCAGGCGCGGCTTCACGAGCGCGGCGAGCAGCCCGGGCACGATCCGCCGCTTCGGCCCGCGCTCGAGCTGCTGCAGGGCCTCGGGCACCGCGACCCGGTACTCGCTGGGCGCGAGCTTGGGCGCGATCTTCGGATTGATGATCGCCCAGCCGAGGATGTAGATGAGGTAGAGGAAGGTCAGGAAGAAGCCGGGCAGCATCGCGGCCGCGTACAGCTTGACGATGGATTGCCCGGCCACCGCCGCGTACACGATCAGCATGACCGAGGGCGGGATGAGGATGCCGAGCGTCCCGCCCGCGGTGATGGCCCCGGAAGCCAGCTTGATGTCGTAGCCCGCCTTCAGCATCGGCCGCAGCGCGATGACGCCCATCAGGACCACCACCGCCCCCACGATGCCGGAGGCGATGCCCCAGAACGCGCACACCAGCAGCGTGGTCACCGCCAGGGAGGCGGGCACCCGCCGGAACGCGAGCTGGACGCTGTGGAACATGCGGTCCACCAGCGCCGCCCGTTCCATCACGTATCCCATGAAGACGAACAGGGGCACCGAGAGCAGGGTGTCGTTGGTCATCACCCCGTAGGTCCGCTGCGCGATCAGGTCGAACACCCGGTTGTCGTACCAGTGGGCCCCGGGGATCCAGAACGCGAGGAAGCCGAACGCCATCCCGAGGCCCATGAGGGTGAACGCGGTGGGGTAGCCCATCATGATCGCGACCACGATCAGGCCCAGCATGAGGAGGCCGAAGGACGGATCGCTCACGGTCGCTTCTCGTCCTCGCGGATCGCCTTCTCGTGCACCACGCCCTCCTCCATCACGCTCCGGTGGCGCGCGGCCTCGTCGATCGCCTTGGCGCCCTCCATGGCGGCCCGGCGCGAGTCCTCGTCCACGTACTGGCTGTGGCCGAGCTGGGTGTCGATGACGTCGATCTCCTCGACGTCCTCCAGGCGCGGCGGCCACGCCCCGATGCGGAGGCAGACCAGGCACCGGACGATCTCGGCGAGGCCCTGCAGCATGACCAGCACGCCCGCCACCGGGATCACCGTCTTGAAGTGGTAGATCGGCGGTCCCTCCGCGGTGACGGTGGAGTGCTCGCCGATACGCCAGGAGTCGGCCGCGTAGCCGCCCCCCGCGTAGATGAGCCCGAGCATGCACGGCATGAAGAACAGCAGGTAGAGGGTGAGGTCGAGCGCGGCCTGGCCGCGCGGCTTCATGTAGATGTAGATGAAGTCGGCGCGCACGTGGCCGGCCTGGGCCAGGGTGTAGGCCCCGCACATCATGAACAGGGTGCCGTACAGCATGTTGTTGAAGTCGAACATCCACGCGGTAGGGGCGTTGAGGATGTAGCGCTTGAACACCTCGATCGACACCACGAATGTGAGGGCGACGATCAGCCAGGCGAAGGCCTTGCCGGACCAGTAGCTGATCTGGTCGATGGCGTGGATGAAGCGCTGCGCGGTCATGGATTCACCGGCCGGACACGAAGCAGGCCGGTCACCCGGCAAGAGCCGGCCGACCGGCCTGTTCGATGGTCACGGACCGGCTAGCTCTTCTTCGCCGCGGGCTTGTTGAAGTAGTGGTTGTAGGCCATCCGGCGGCTGACGTTGGTGTCGAGGTCCCACTTCACGGTCCGGGCCGCGAACACGCGCTGCGACTCCGAGATCTCCTTGAAGATCGGGTTGTCGGCGGCCTTCTTGTCGGCGGCCGTGTCGTACGCCTCGAGCTGCTTCTGCAGCACCGAATCCGGGGTCTTGTAGAACCGGACCTTGTCCTTGGTCTGGAGCTCGATGTAGTCCTTCGAGTAGCGGTCGATCGCCTTCCACGACAGGTCGGCGGACGCGGCCTCCACCCCGTTCTCGATGATCGACTTCATCTTGTCGGGGAGCGCGTCGAACTTGGTCTTGTTGAACATGATCTCGAACTGCTCGGCGTTCTGGTGATAGCTCTGCAACATGCAGACCTTCGACACGTCCGCGAACCCGAGGGTGCGGTCGGAGCTCGCGTTGTTGAACTCGGCCGCGTCGAGGAGGCCTCGGTCCATCGCCGGGACGATCTCGCCGCCCGGCAGAGCGTTGACCGCCGCGCCCAGCGCGGTGAACACGTCGATCGAGATGCCGACGGTGCGGTACTTGAGCCCCTTGAAGTCCTCGGCCTTGGTCACCGGCTTCTTGAACCAGCCGAGGGGCTGCGTGGTCATCGGCCCGTAAGGGAACGAGACCACGTTGGCGTTGATCGACTTGGAGAGCTTGTCGAGGAGCGCCTTGCCCCCCCCGTACTTGTGCCAGGACAGCAGCATGTTGGAGTCCATGCCGTACGCGGGCCCGGAGCCCCAGAGCGCCAGCGCGGTCTGCTTGCCGTAGTGGTACACGAGCACCCCGTGGCCGCCGTCGAGCGTGCCCTTCGAGACCGCGTCGAGCAGGCCGAAGGCGGGCACCACCGCGCCCGCGGGCAGTACCTCGATCTTGAGATCGCCGCCGGTCATGTCGTTGACCTTCTTGGCGAAGTCGTTGGCGTACTCGTGGAAGATGTCCTTGGCCGGCCACGTGGACTGCCAGCGCATGGAGATGGGACCCTGTGCCTTGGCGACCATGGGGAAGCCGAGCGTCGCCACGCCCGCGGCCGCCGCGCCCTTCAGGAACCGGCGGCGCGGAGCCTCGACTGGTGTCTGCTGGTTGCTCATCGGTCGTCTCCTTTGACGAAGGATGGATCGTGGAATGGACAGAATTTTACCCTGTCCTACCCGCCGCCTGACAACATGTTTGCACAACCAACCGGGAACGCCGTCCGGGGGTTCCCCGCGCCGCCCTACCGGCCCGGCACGGGCTCGAGCGTGACCATCACCCGGTCCTGGCCTCGCCGCACGATCAGGGGCAGCGGCCCATCCGGGCCGGCCGCGAGCAGGGCCTCGCGGACCGCGTCGAGCGTGACCACCGGCCGGCCGTTGACCTCGGTGAGCACGTCGCCCACCTGGAGCCCGGCCCGCTCCGCGCGGCTGCGCGGCAGGACCGCGGCCACCGAGGGCGTCGCGGGCGGGCGCGCGCCTCCCAGCTCGGGCTGGCCCTCGGGGTCACGCACCAGGAACCCGTACTCGGCGGCCACCCGCTCGGCCGCGACCGCGTCCGGCATCGCCCCGACCTTGACCTGCACCGGCCGCCGGCCCTCCTCGCGTCGCAGCACCGTGAGCTTCACGCTGTCGCCCACCGCGGTGGAGGCGATCGCGCGCTGCAGGCTCCGCGTGTCCACCACCGGGCGGTCGCTGAACGCGACGACCAGATCGCCGGTGCGCAGGCCGGCGGCCGCCGCGGGTGTCTCGTTGATCACCTCGACGATCACCGCCCCGAAACCCTCGCGCAGGCCGAACCGCTGGGAGATCTCCTCCATCTCCTGCTCGGACAGGTCGCGGATGCGCACGCCGAGCCATCCCCAGCGGGTGGCCGCCTCCGCGGCGGGCGCGAGCAGCGCCAGGGCCAGGAGCAGCGCCGCCATCCCGTGCCTCACGCGCGCCCGCCTTCTCCGGTGATCTGGCTCAGCAGGGCGTCCAGCGCGTCGACGAGCCGCTCGAGCCGCCGCTCGACGTCGAGCTCCTCCAGGAGGGCCTGACGGGTCGGCGGCGTCGGGATCAGCGCGGACGCCACCTGGTCGCAGAGCTCGGCCGGCTGATCGAGCCCCTCCATCATGGTCTGGAGGTCCTCGCTCGACCGGCCCAGGGCGGAGAGGATCTGCCGGCAGCGGGCCTTGACCCGGGTGGACAGCACGGCCACCGCCGCGCCGTCGGCGCCGGTCTCGGCGAGCGGGGTGGCCGCCACCATCCGGTAGAGCGTGTCGGTCGGCAGCTCGCGATCGATGCGCACCCGCCCCTCGCCCCGCAGGAGCAGGTTGAAGCGGCCCGACGCGAGCCGCTCCCACTGCACGATGCGCCCCACCCCGCAGACCGCGTGGACGGCCGGCTTGCCCTCGTAGCTCGCCTCGTAGCCGGGCAGCAGGCCGACCACCGCGAGACGCCGGTCGCGCGACAGGCAGTCCGTGATCATGGCCCGGTAACGCGCCTCGAAGATGTGCAGCGGCAGCATCGTGTGCGGGAAGAACGTGAGGTCCGGCAGCGGAAAGATCGGGAGCGAGACCTGGGCCGGCATCGGGTAGACGCGTTGGCGACCTACCCGATGCTGGGGAGCTTGAGCGCGGCCACCGCGTCCACCCGCGCGACCGCGGCGGCCGCGATCGCGCGGAAGGCCTGGGCCTGGGCCGACTCGGGGCGCCCGACCGTGATCGGCACGCCCGCGTCGCCGCCCTCGCGCGTCTCCATCTCGAGCGGGATCTGCCCGAGCAGCGGCACGCCGAACTCGTCGGCCACGCGCTGCCCCCCGCCCTCCCCGAAGATGCCGTAGCGGCGCCCGGTGTCCGGCGCGATGAAGTAGCTCATGTTCTCCACGATGCCGAGGATCGGCACGTTCAGCTTCCGGAACATGCCGAGCGCCTTGCGCACGTCGAGCAGGGCGACGTCCTGCGGCGTCGTCACCATGACCACGCCGGAGAGCGGCACGACCTGCGAGAGCGAGAGCTGCGCGTCGCCGGTGCCCGGCGGCATGTCGAAGACGAGGTAGTCGAGCGGGCCCCAGTTGACGTCGCGCAGGAACTGCTGCACCGCCGAGTGGATCATCGGGCCGCGCCACACCAGCGCCTCCCGCTCCGCCACCAGGAGGCCGATGGACATGATCTTGATGCCGTGGGCCTCGACCGGGATGATCTTGTTCTCGAACATGCCCGGCTTGCCCTTGGCTCCCATCATCAGCGGGACATCGGGGCCGTAGACGTCCACGTCCACCAGCCCGACCTCCGCGCCCGACTGCTTGAGCGCCAGCGCCAGGTTCACCGCCACCGTGGATTTGCCCACACCGCCCTTGCCCGAGGACACCGCGATCGTGTGCTTCACCTGGGGGATGAAGTCGGTGGCCGCGGGGGCGCCCGGCGCCCCGTGGGCATGGCCCTGGGCCGGCGGCGCCTGAGGCCGCCCGGCGCCGGCCGCCGAGCCCATCTTCACGCTCACGCGGCTCACGCCGGGAAGCTGGGAGATCGCCTTCGAGGCGCTGCTGTGGAGCGCGGCCTTCGTCGCGGGCGACTGCCCGGCGAAGGCCAGGGTGAAGGAGACCTCCGCATCGTGAACGTGGAGCTCCTTCACCAGCCCGAGGCTCACGATGTCCTGGCCCTGGTCCGGATCCCGCACGGCGCGGAGCGCAGCGAGCACGGCATTCTCGGTGGGTGTCGTCATGGGTGTAGGCGCAGTATAGGGGCCAAGTGGGGCGCCGTCAACGAGCGGACCCTCACCTGGTGCGGTCCAAGCCCTTGGAGAACTTGAAAAATCGGGACGGAACTGCTACAACGTTCAGGTGCTCGGTCCCGACGACTTCCGCCGCGTGATGAGTCATTTCGCCACCGGAGTCACCATCATCACCGCGTGGGATGCCGACAAGCGGCCGACCGGGCTCACCGCCAGCTCGTTCACCTCCGTGTCGCTGCATCCACCCCTGATCCTGGTCTGCGTATCTCAGAAGGCCCAGAGCTACCCGGCGATCAAGGCGGCCGGCCGCTTCGCGGTCAACGTCCTGGCCCAGGGGCAGGAGGCCGCGTCGCGGCGCTTCGCCACGTCGACTCCCGCGCCCAGCGAGGAGAAATTCGCGGGGCTCGAATACCGGCCCGGGCAGCTCGGCCTCCCGGTGTTGCCGGACGCCCTGGCCCGGCTCGAGTGCACGGTGGTGCACGCCTACCCCGGCGGCGATCACATGATCTTCGTGGCCCAGGTCGAGTCCGGGGAGTGGACCGACGACGCGGGCAGGGAGCCGCTCCTGTACTTCCGCGGCAGATACTCGCGGCTGCATACTTGAGCTAGGGAGGATCCTCGCATGTCCGTGCCGCTTTCCCGGCCCCCTGTCGACGACGAGATCAAGGCCGCGGTCCTGGCCGCGATCGACTCGCGACAGTACATCCTGGGACCGGAGTCGAAGGCCTTCGAGCAGGAGTTCGCCCGGTACACCGGGAGCAAGCACGCGGTGCTCACGAGCAGCGCGACCGCCGCGATCTGGATGGCGCTCAAGGCGTTCGGGGTCAAGGCCGACGACGAGGTGCTCGTGCCGTCGCACACCGCGTTCCCCACCGTGGAGGCGGTCTGCTTCGCGGGCGCGGCGCCGATCTTCGTGGACGTGGACGACTCCTACACGGTGGATCTCGAGGACGCGGCCGCGAAGGTGTCGGCCCGCACGGTGGGCTTCGTGCCGGTGCACCTCTACGGCCATCCCGCGGACCTCGACGGCATCCGGCGCCTGTGCGCGGAGCGCAGCCTGTGGCTGCTCGAGGACTGCGCGCAGGCGCACGGGGCCGCCTGGCAGGGACGCAAGGTCGGCAGCTTCGGCCGCGCGGGCGTGTTCTCGTTCTATCCGTCCAAGAACCTGACCGTGATGGGCGACGGGGGCCTGCTCGTCACCGACGACGACGACGTGGCCGCGCGCTGCCGGCGGCTCCGCGACCACGGCCGCCTCAACAAGGACGTGCATTCCGAGATCGGCTTCAACCTGCGCTTCAACGACATCCAGGCCGCGATCGGCCGCGTGCTCCTGCGGCGGCTCGACGCGATGAACGATCACCGCCGTCTCCTCGCCGCACGCTACCGGCACGGGCTCGCGGGCCTGCCGCTGGTCCTGCCCACGGAAGCGGCCGGGGCGCACCACGTCTACCACCTCTACGTGGTCCGCACGCCCGAGCGGGACGCGCTCGCCAAGTTCCTCAAGGAGCGCGGCATCGCCACCGGCATCCACTACCCGGTCGCGAGCCACCAGCAGCCCGCGGTGGAGTCGTTCGATCCGCCCGCCCTCCCCCGGACGGAGCGCTTCGTGAAGGAGATCCTGACGCTGCCGATCTCGGCCGGCCATACCGAGGCCGAGGTGGACGAGGTCATCGCGGCGGTGAGGGAGTTCTTCCACGCCCGGTGAGCGGCCGGCGCTGACCGGGACCGCGTGAGCCGCGCGTGAACATTCTCCAGCTCTATCCGAAGTCGGACTTCTTCACCGGCGCGGCCATCCAGCTCCGCGATCTCGCGCTGGGGCTGGCCGGGCGCGGCCACCACGTGGTGGTGGCGACGCGCCCGAACGAGCACTGGGGCCGCGCGTGCGCCGCCGCCAACGTCGAGCACGCGGCGGTCCCGATGCGGAGCGGCATCGATCTTCCCTCCGCGTGGGCGCTCGCCCGGCTCATCCGCGAGCACGAGATCGAGATCGTACACTGCCAGAAGGGACGCGCCCGGACCCTGGCCATGCTCGCCGGACTCACGGTGCGGATCCCGGTCCTCGTGCTCAATCGCGGGGTGAGCTTCCCCCTCGACCGCTGGAACCGCCTCGGCTACACCACGAAGCGGGTGACCGCGATCGTGGCGGTCTGCGAGTCGATCAAGCGCGGGCTCGTGGGCGCCGGGGTGCCCGCCGAGAAGATCGAGGTCATCTACTCGGGGACGGACCTCGGGCGCTTCCACCCTGGGGTGGACGGCCGACGCATCCGGACGGAGCTCGGCCTGGGCGCGGAGCACACCCTCGTCACCCAGGTCGGCATCCGCTCCTGGCGGGGCAACGACGACGTGCTCGAGGCGATGACGCGCGTCTGCCACGCGCTGCCTCACGCGCGCCTGCTCTTCGTGGGCGCCCCGCCGCCGCGTGTGTTCTCCCTGCGCGACCGGGCCTTCCGGCGCGGCATCGGCGAGTCCGTGCACGTCCTCGGTCACCGCGAGGACGTCCCCGAGATCCTGGCCGCGAGCGACCTGGTGGTGGACGCCTCCTACGCCGGCCTCGGCCTCACCGGTTCGCTCCGCGAGGCCCTCGCGGTCGAGACACCGGTGATCGGCACCAATCTCGAGGGGCATCCCGAGCTCATCATCGAAGGCGAGACCGGGCTGCTGGTCCCGCCGCGCAATCCCGACGCCCTCGCCCAGGCCATCCTCCGCATGCTGGAGAACCCGACGCGGGCCAAGGCGATGGCGCGGGCGGGCCGCAAGCGTGTCGAGGCCCACTTCTCCATGAGCCAGAAGATCCAGCGGACCGAGGCGCTCTACGAGCGGCTCTGGGCCGCGCGGCGGCAGCCGTGAAGGCGCGCTACCGGCTCCTCGGCCGGCTCCTGCCGTACCTGCGGCCCTACTGGCCGGTGCTCCTCGCGGGCGGGCTGCTCGCCCTGCTCGTCTCGGGCGCGGAGGCCTTCATCGCGTGGCTGGTCAAGCCCGCCATGGACGACATCTTCCTCAAGCGCGACGTCACCATGCTCAAGATCATCCCCCTCGCCCTGCTCGGCGCCTACGTGGCCAAGGGGGTCGGCCGCTTCGGGCAGTCCTACCTGATGGCGTCGGTGGGCGAGCGGGTGATCGCTCGCATCCGCGGCGAGCTCTACGCCCACATCCAGTCGATGCCGCTCGCCTTCTTCGCCTCGCTGCACTCGGCGGAGCTCATGACCCGCGTGGTCACCGACGTCAACCGCCTCGCCCGGCTCTCCTCGACGGTGCTGGTGATGGCGGTGCGCCACGTCGGCACCATCGTGGCGCTGCTCGTGGTCATGTTCCTGCGCGAGTGGCTGCTCACCCTGATCGCCGTCGCGGTCTTCCCCCTGGTCGGCCTGACCATCCGGGCGATCGGCCGCAAGCTCTACAAGATCAACAAGCGCACGCAGCAGAAGATCGCGGAGTTGAACGTGGTGCTCCAGGAGTCGTTCACCGGCACCAAGATCGTCAAGGCTTTCGGCCGCGAGCGTCTCGAGCAGGAGCGGTTCAACCAGGTGAACGACCGGCTGCTCTCCCTCGCGCTCCAGGATCGGCGGGTGGACGAGATGGCGGAGCCGGTGATGGAGGTGCTCGGGGCCCTCGCCATCATGGGCGCCCTCTGGTACGGCGGCTACCGGGTGATCGCGGGCGCGCTGACCCCCGGCGAGTTCTTCTCCTTCACCGCCGCGGTGATCCTGCTCTACGGCCCGGTCCGGCAGATCTCCCGGATGGTCAACACCGTGCAGCAGTCCATCGCCTCGGTGGAGCGCGTGTTCGAGATCCTGGACACTCCGCCCGCGATCGTGGACGCGCCGGACGCCCGTACCCTCCCCGGCTTCGGCGAGTCCATCGTCTTCGAGGCCGCCGGCTTCTGCTATCCGGAGGCCGAGGAGTGGGCCCTGCGGGATATCTCGCTGACCGTCCGGAAGGGCGAGCTGGTGGCGTTCGTCGGCATGTCGGGCGCGGGCAAGACCACCTTGATGGAGCTGCTGCCGCGCTTCCACGACGTGACCGCCGGGCGCATCACCCTGGACGGGCACGACCTGCGATCGGTCACGGTGGCCTCGCTGCGCTCGCTCATCGGCATCGTGACCCAGGACACCTTCCTGTTCCACGACTCGATCGGGTACAACATCGGCTACGGCAAGCCCGGAGCCAGCCAGGTCGAGATCGAGCACGCGGCCCGCCTGGCCCAGGCCCACGACTTCATCGCGGTCCTGCCCGATGGCTACGCGACCCCGGTGGGTGAGCGCGGGGTGAAGCTCTCCGGCGGCCAGGCCCAGCGCCTGGCCATCGCCCGCGCGTTCCTGAAGGATCCGCCGATCCTCATCCTCGACGAGGCCACCTCGGACCTGGACGCGGAGAGCGAGTTCCTGGTGCAGCAGGCGCTCTCGGACCTGATGCGGGGCCGCACCGTGCTCGTGATCGCCCACCGGCTCGCCACCGTCAAGCACGCGGATCGCGTGGTGGTGATCCACGGCGGCCGCATCGCCGAGATGGGCACCCACGAGGAGCTGATGGCCCGCAGCGACGGCATCTACCGCCGCCTCGCCACGCTGCAGTCGCTGGACGCGCTGCCGACCCTCTAGCCGGTCACCGCGGCGCCCCGCCCAGCCGCGCCGCCGCCCGCGCGCCGGCCGCGAGCAGCGCCGGGTAGACCACCCGCTGCCGGAATGGCTCGATGAGGGCCATGTAGGCGCGGCCGAACGCACCGTTGGGACGCACGTACACCGCGAGCCGTGGATGCCGGTCGACGAGCGAGACGTGCAGGAACGCGGTCACGGTCCGGTTGGTGATCCGGGAGAGGATCTCCTCCGGTTCCTGGTAGACCGGCACGAAGCCGGTGCCGCCGCGGTCGAGACCGAGGATGCGTCCGAGGGCCCGGCGGACGGCAAAGAGCGCCCGGGACGGCAGGCCGCGCGGCTCGGTCCGGAGAGCTTCGACCCAGCGGGCGAGTGGAACCCCCGCCGGCAGCTGGATCGCGACTTCCCACACGTCGCGCAGCGCGAGCCCCTCCGCGGCCGCGATGGCGTGGACACGCCACGGGCGACCCAGGTGCTCGGCCGGATCGAGCTGCCCGCCCGCCGCCGCGCTCGGCCGCATCCTACGCCGCGCGCGGCGCGTACATGATGACCGCGACGCCGGCCAGGCAGAGCGCGGCGCCGGCCAGATCGTAGCGGTCGGGCGCGACGCGATCCGCCGCCCAGCCCCAGAGCAGCGAGAGCACCACGAAGACGCCCCCGTAGGCGGCGTAGACACGGCTGAAGTGCGCGGCCTGGTAAGTCGGGATGAGGCCGTAGAGGATCAGCACGGCGGCCCCGAGCAGTCCGAGCGGCCAGGGCCGGCTCTCGCGCCACCAGAGCCACACCAGATAGCCGCCGCCGATCTCGGCGAGACCGGCCAGCGCGAACAGGAGAATCGAATGCAGCAGTGGGGGCAGCAGGGCCTACTCGCGGAAGCGGTTGACGATGGGCAGGCGCCAGTCCTTGCCGAAGGCCCGCGGGGTGATCTTGATCCCGATGGGGCCCTGGCGCCGCTTGTACTCGTTGCGGTCCACCATCGCGATCACGCGCTTGACCGTGGTCGCGTCGAACCCGCGCGCCACGATGTCGGCGACGCCCTGGTCGCCCTCCACGTAGGCCTCCAGGATCGCGTCGAGGACCGCGTACGGCGGCAGGGTGTCCTGGTCGGTCTGGTCGGGGCGCAGCTCGGCCGACGGGGGGCGGTCGAAGATGGACCGCGGGATCACGTCGCGACCCGCCTTGCGGTTGACGTACTCGGCCACCTGGTAGACCAGCGTCTTCGGCACGTCCTTGATCACCGCAAAGCCCCCGGCCATGTCCCCGTAGAGGGTGGAGTAGCCCACCCCGATCTCGCTCTTGTTGCCGGTGGTGAGGATGAGCCACCCGAACTTATTGGAGAGGGCCATGAGGTAGTTGCCGCGGATGCGCGCCTGGAGGTTCTCCTCGGTCACGTCCTCCTTGAGCCCCTTGAAGGGCTTGGCGAGGGCGCGCTTGTAGGTGGCCAGCACCGGCGTGATGGGCAGGCGCAGGAACTCGATGCCGAGGTTGCGGGCCAGTCGCGCCGCGTCGCCCCGGGTGCCCGTCGAGGAATACTGCGAGGGCATGGTCACCCCGGTGACGTTGGCGGCGCCCAGCGCGTCGCACGCGATCGCCGCCACCAGTGCCGAATCGATGCCGCCCGAGAGCCCGAGGGCCACGTGGGTGAACCCGTTCTTGGTGACGTAGTCGCGCGTGCCCAGGACGAGGGCCTGGTAGATCTCCTCCACCGGCTCGAGCACCGGGACC
>DATFUK010000420.1:0-6998 GCA_035260865.1 Candidatus Methylomirabilota bacterium
GATCGGTGTTCCCGAGATTGTTCAGATCCATCCGGATGCGGGTGATGTCGGCGAGGATGTAGTCGCCCGCCCACTGACGGATGTTGATCGCGCTCAGCAGGTTCCCGGGCCCGACCCCCGCGACCGCGTTGATCTTTAGGAAGCTGTCGGCCGCCCCGCCCGGTCCGCCCCCCGCTATGTTCACGGGCGGAGTCGGGCTCGACATGTCGAGCAGGGACACGCCCCACCCGTTCGTGGTCCCGTCCTGGAAGGTGTCCTTCTGCCCGATCGAAAGCCCCCAGGCGAAGCCGGGTGACAGGCCGATCATGAGCAGCAGCACCGTCGTTCGCAGCGCGTGCGTCATCAGCACTCCTCAGTCCTTGGGCAGGCCCAGCACCCGCTCGCCCAGGATGTTGCGAAGGATCTCGGTGGTGCCCGCGCGGATGCCGCTGCCGCGGGCCAGGAGGCAGTAGAACTCCCACTCGCCGTCGTCGGGCGCCATCGCGCTGCCCGCCTTGAGCTGCGAGTAGGGGCCGATGACCTCGGTGGCGAACTCGGCCAGGTCCTGGTCGAGCTGGCTCCAGAAGAGCTTCGAGGTCGAGCCCTCCGGGCCGGGCGCGCCGCCCCGGAGGATCTTGGTCAGGCTGCGATAGCCGTTGAGCTGGAGCACCCGCTCCCCGATGGAGAGCGCGGCGATCTTCTGGCGCACCACCGGATCCTCCGAGGCGGGGCGCCCGTTCTTCATGGTGCGGCGGGCCAGGGACAGGAGCTTCTGCAGGGCGGTGCGCAGGCTGATATGGCGGATCATGGTGAGCACGTCGCGCTCGTAGGCGAGGGTGGTGAGCGCCACCCCCCAGCCCTCGTTCACCTTGCCGACCACGTTGGTGACCGGCACGCGCACGTTCTCGAGGAAGACCTCGTTGAACTCGGCCTCGCCGGTGATCTGGCGCAGCGGGCGGATGGTGAGCCCCGGGCTCTTCATGTCGAGCAGCAGAAACGTGATGCCCTTGTGCTTGGCCACCGTCGGATCGGTGCGCACCAGGAAGAACCCCCACGCGGCCACGTGGGCCATGCTCGTCCACACCTTCTGGCCGTTGAGCACGTAGTGGTCGCCGTCCAGCACCGCGCGGGTCTGGAGATTGGCGAGGTCGCTCCCCGCGTTGGGCTCCGAGAAGCCCTGGCACCAGATGTCCTCCGCGGTCAGGATGCGGTCGAGGTGCTGGGCGCGCTGGGCCGGCGTGCCGTGCTTCATCAAGGTGGGGCCCAGCATGCTGAGGCCGCTGCGGTTGAGGGGCTGCGGGCTCCCGCTGTGCGACAGCTCCTCGTAGAGGATCACCTGCTCCATGATGGAGGCGCCGCGGCCGCCGTACTCGGCCGGCCAGTCCATGCCCACGTAGCCGGCCTTGTGGAGCGCGCGCTGCCACTCGCGCAGCCGCTTGACCTCCTTGACGTCCGCGCGCGAAGAGGCGAAGCCGCGGCCCTTGAGATCGGCGGGCACGTTCTCGGCGAGCCACGTGCGGACTTCCTGGCGGAAGTCCTGCTGCGCCTGCGTGAAATCGAAGTCCATCCGTCTAGGCCTCTCTCCCCTCGGGGGAGAGGGCCAGGGTGAGGGGTGGTCTCATCAGACGGTGCCCGCCGCGTCGGGCCGGGTCGCCACTCCGTTGATGCGCCATCCGTCCTCCCAGATCATCTCGTACAGCGCCTCGACGGCCTGTCCGTTCGCGCCGCGGATCTTCACGGTGACGTACGCGAGGCCGGGTGAATCCAGCTCCGTCCTGGTCACCGCCGCGAACGTCGAGCGCGCGATCTCCGGATAGCCGCGGCGCACCATGGTCTCGAACGCGGCGCGATCGAACTGCGCCCGGATCATTCCCGACGCGAACGTGAAGGCGGTGTCGAAGTCGTCGCGGCGAAATGCCTCGAGCTGCTTGACCACCGGCTCGGCGGCGCCCTTGGCGTCGGTCCGATCCGCCTGCGCCCAGACGACGGCGCAAACCGATAGAACCGCCAGCGCGCTGGCGAATCCGGCGATGAAACGCTTCTCCTGCATGAGCCCCCTCACCCTGCCCTCTCCCCTGAGCGGAGAGGGTGGTGTTAGTGCATCACCGAGCCGCCGTCGACGTTGAGGGCCTGCCCGGTGATGTTGCGCGCGTCCTCCGAGGCGAGGAAGACCGCGGCCAGGCCGATGTCCTCCGGCGTCTGCTCCCGCTTCATCGGGATGACGTCGCCCACCCGCTTGTCGAAGACCTGCCGCGCGGTCATGCCCTTGAAGGCCGGGTTGGTGTCGGCGATGTGCTGGGCCAGCTTCTCCCAGAACGCGGTCCACAGCACGCCCGGGCAGATCGCGTTGACCGTGACCCCGTGGGGCGCCAGCTCCTTGGCGATGACGCGGGTGAACGTGATGACGCCGCCCTTGGCCACCGAGTAGGGCGGCATGGTCAGGGCGGCCAGCGGCCCCGCGATCGACGCGATATTGATGATGCGCCCGGCCTTGCGCTCGATGAAGTAGGGCGCCAACGCCTTGCACATGAGGAAGACCGATTTGAGGTTGACCGCGTACGTCCGGTCCCAGTCCTCTTCCGAGTTGTTGGTGAACGGCATCCCGGGGGCGGAGGCCATCCCCGCGTTGTTCACCAGGATATCGACCCGGCCCATCTCCTGCTTGATGCGGTCCACGGTGGCCTGCACATCGGCCCCCTTGGTGACGTCGCAGCGCATCGAGATGGCCTTGCGCCCGATCGCCAGGACTTCCTTCACCACCCCCTGCGCGTTGGCGTCCTGGATGTCGGGGATGGCGATATCCGCGCCCTCCTTGGCCATGCACAGGACGATGCCCCGCCCGATCCCGGCCCCACCGCCCGTCACCACCGCCACCTTGCCGGCTAGCCTCATCGCCTCGTCTCCTCGCGTGGGTTGGAGCCCGGGTCATTCTATACCGGGCGGGAAGCGCGCGCAGGCCGTTGACGTCCGCGCGGCCGCGCTATAGCGTGGGGCCGCCGCCATGACGCCACGCCGCTCCGCGCGAGTCGCGATTCTCGCCGCCGTCCTGGCCGGCGCCTGTCTCCTGGGGGCCGACTTCGGCCGGCCGGACCCGGCCAGCTTCACGCTGGGCCAGACCACCGAGCAGGAGATCCGGACGCGGTTCGGCCAGCCCAGCGGCCAGACCAGCGCCCGGGTGGGCGACAAGGTGGTGACGACCCTGCGGTACGCGTACGCGGAGGCGCGAACCGTCGCGGTCCCGGTGCGGATCATGGCCTACGCCTTCCACGAGGGCCGGCTCGTCGGGTTCGACTACATGAGCTCCTTCGCGGCGGACCAGACGCTCTTCGACGAGCTGGCCGTGAAGCGGATCACGCGGGGGGTCTCGACCCGCGCCGAGGTGCTCGCCCTGATGGGCAAGCCCGCCGGGCAGTTCATCTACCCCTCGGCCTTCGTCGCGACCCCGGGCCACTACGCCGATGTGTACAGCCACTCGCGCAGCGAGAAGCTCCCGTCCGGGGTGACGCTCGAGACCACGACGAAGGTCCTGACCGTCACGTTCGACGAGCACGACGTGGTGGCCGAGACGCAACTGGTGGTCACCACGAGCAGCAAGCCCCTCAAGCTGACGCCGGACACCATGCACCCGCCCCACGGAGGCCTCTCGTGAGCACGCCCACGCTGCGCAGTCACAACTGGTTCGGCAAGAAGGACCTGGACGGCTTCGCCCACCGGTCGTGGATCAAGGCCGAGGGCTTCAGCGAGCTCATGTTCGACGGCCGGCCGGTGATCGGCATCGCCAACTCCTGGTCCGAGCTGACCAACTGCAACGCGCACCTGCGCCAGGTGGCGGAGGCGGTGAAGCGCGGGGTGCTCTCGGCGGGCGGCTTCCCGCTCGAGTTCCCGACCATCTCGCTGGGCGAGATCCTGATGAAGCCCACCACGATGCTCTTCCGCAACCTGATGGCGATGGACGTGGAGGAGTGCATCCGCGCCTATCCGCTCGACGGGGTGGTGCTGCTCTCCGGCTGCGACAAGACCACGCCCACCATGCTGATGGGCGCCGCCTCCGCCGACGTGCCCGCCATCATGGTCACCGGCGGCCCGATGCTGCGCGGGCGCTGGCGCACCGAGGACATCGGCTCCGGCACCGACAACTGGCGCTTCTGGGCCGAGCGCCGGGCCGGGCGGCTCAGCGAGGAGGAGTTCTGCGAGATCGAGGCGTGCCTCTCGCGCTCGGCCGGCCACTGCATGGTCATGGGCACCGCGTCCACGATGGCCTCGATGGCGGAGACGCTCGGCATGACCCTGCCCGGCAACGCGGCGATTCCCGCGGCGGACTCGCGGCGCATGGCCCTCGCCGAGATGTCGGGGCGCCGGATCATGGAGATGGTGCGCGAGGACCTCAAGCCCTCGAAGATCCTCACCCGCGAGGCCTTCGACAACGCCATCCGCACCGGCATGGCGATCGGCGGCTCCACCAACGCGATCATCCACTTGCTCGCCCTCGCGGGCCGCGCGGGGGTGGACCTGGCGCTGGCGCGCTTCGACGAGCTCTCGCGCACCACGCCGATGCTGCTCAACGTGCGCCCGTCCGGCAAGTACCTGATGGAGGACTTCTTCTACGCGGGCGGGCTCCCCGCGGTGCTGAAGGAGCTGCTGCCGCTGCTGCACGGCGACGCGCTCACCGTGACCGGCCGGTCGCTCGCGGCCAACAACGAGGCCGCGGTCAACCACAACCCGGACGTGATCCGCACCCTCGCGATGCCCATCCTGAACGAGGGCGGCACCGCGATTTTGACCGGCAACCTCTGCCCGAACGGGGCGGTGCTGAAGCAGTCGGCCGCCTCCGCGCATCTCCTCACGCACCGGGGACGCGCGGTGGTGTTCGAGGACCACGCGGATCTGCACGCACGCATCGACGACCCGGACCTGGTGGTGGACGAGACCTCGGTGCTGGTGCTCAAGCGGGTGGGGCCGAAGGGCGCGCCCGGCATGCCGGAGTGGGGCGCCGCGCCGATCCCGCGCAAGCTGCTGCAGAAGGGTGTGCGCGACATGGTGCGCATCTCGGACGCGCGCATGAGCGGGACGTCGTACGGCACGGTGGCGCTGCACGTCTCGCCGGAGGCCGAGGCGGGCGGGCCGCTCGCGCTCGTCCAGGACGGCGACGAGATCGAGCTGGACGTGCCGAATCGCCGGCTGACCCTCCGGGTTCCCGACGAGGAGCTGGCCCGCCGCCGCGCCCGGTGGAAGCCGCGCCCGCCCCACTACACGCGCGGCTACGGGCGCCTCTTCCTCGACCACGTGCTCCAGGCCCACGAGGGCTGCGACTTCGACTTCCTCCGCGGCAAGACCCCGGTCCGCGCCGAAGACACCGCCGGCCCCAGCCACTCCTAGGCCGGGGTCCTAGGCCGGGGTCAGGTCTTGAATTACGACATTTCTGGCCGGGGTCAGGTCTTACATTCCGACATTGTGCGAATGTAAGACCTGACCGCTAGCCCGGCCAGCTAGTCTGGGGTCAGGTCTTGAAATACGACATTCCCGTGCGCCCGGCTCTCCGCGCAACCGGGGGAAATGTCGTAATTCAAGACCTGACCTCTTATGTAAATGTCGTAATTCAAGACCTGACCCCGATCTATTCGAGGGCGTGGCGGAGGGAGCCGGCGGCGCGCTTGAGGCGGCGGCGGGCGTCGGGGGCGTCGATGTGGAGGCGGGCCATCGCGATGGCGACCTTGGCGCTGGCGCCCGAGGCTTTCAGCAGGCGCTCGGCCTCGCGCGGCGTGACGCGGCCGAGTTGGCGCACCAGACGGAGTGCGCGGGCGCGAAGCTTGGCGGAGCGCGGGCGCAGGTCCACCATGCGGTTGCCGTAGACCTTGCCGAGGCGCGCGAAGGACGCGGTGGTCAGCGTGTTGAGCGCGAGCTTGGTCGCGGTGCCGGCCTTCAGCCGCGTCGAGCCGGTGAGAACCTCGGGACCGACCGCGAGGGCGATCACCACGCGGGCCGCACGGGCCGGCACGTCGGGGTTGCAGGTGACCAGCGCGGTGGCGGCGCCGCGCTTCCGCGCCTCCTTCAGCGCCGCGCGCACGAACGGCGTGACCCCGCTCGCCGCGATGCCTACCACCATGTCGCCCGGCCGCACACGCTTGCGGATCTGCCGCGCGCCCTCGGCGCCATTGTCCTCCGCGCCCTCGGAGGAGCGGAACACGGTGCGCTTGCCGCCCGCGATCACCGCCTGCACGAGCGACGGCGGCGTGTCGAACGTCGGCGGGCACTCGGCGGCCTCGAGCACGCCCAGCCGTCCGCTCGTGCCCGCACCCACGAAGATGAGCCGCCCGCGGCGCGAGAGCGCGCGCACGATCAGGTCCACCGCGCGGCCGAGCGCGGGCGCGGCCCGGCCCACCGCGCGCACCGCGCGGCGGTCGGCCTGGTTCATGAGCCGCGCGATCCCGACCGCGGACAGACGGTCGAGGTTGCCGGTGCCCGGGTTCACGCGCTCGGTGGGCAGCCGGTCGAAGCGGATGCGGCTCACGCGTTCATCCTAGCGGCTAGTGCGCCTCGAAGCCGAGCCATTCCTCCACCTGCTCCACCAGCCGATCGCACCGCTCGTCGAGCTGGGCGTCGGTGAGATTGGCGATCGGATGCGGCATGTCGAGAAACGGGTAGCCCGGCTTCCCCCAGCTCTCGGCCATCGCCTTCCCGGTATTGCGGAACGGGGCGGTGACGATGGCGATGGCCGGCACCCCTTGCTCCTCCATCAGGATCGCGTCGAGCACACTGCTCGAGCTGCACGACCCTCAGTCGCCGATGCCGGAGATGACGAGATCGGCCTGCGCGCGCAGGGCCTTGATCCCGTCCCCGTCCACCTCGTGGCTCGCCGACCGCTTCCGGTTCCGCACCGTGACCGTCATCTGGTGGCGCTCGGCCAGCCGCTCGGCCAGCTTCTCGAGGATGGGGCTCGCGTTGAACTTGGTGTTCTCCACCAGCCCGAGCCGCAGGCCCCGGGGGCTCGCGGGCCGCGGCGCCAGCGTGATCGCGCGCTC
>DATFUK010000421.1:0-9483 GCA_035260865.1 Candidatus Methylomirabilota bacterium
GCTAAACTGACCGCATGCCCGAGCCCGTCCTGCCGGATCCCGTCGAGACCACCCCGGAAGCCGCCGCGGTGCCGGCGCACCCCGGGCTCCTGCGCCGCCTCTTCGGAAACGTGCGCCTGGCCTACCTCCCGGTGCTCGTCACCTACTTCTGCTACGGGGCGAGCGGGATCACCGGCATCGCGATGCTCTATTTCCAGAAGGACGCGCTCGGCATCACGCCCGCCGAGGCCGCGGCCATCGCCTTCTGGGTCGCGCTGCCCTGGAGCACGAAGATGGTGGCCGGCGTGGCCTCCGACGTGCACCCGATCTTCGGCCGGCGCCGGGTCTCCTACCTGCTGCTCGGCGCCCTGCTGACCTTCGTGGGCTACGGGTGGCTCGCCACCACCGCCTCGACCAAGGGCACGTACCTGGCCGCGATGGTCATCATCGCGGTGGGCTACATGGTCCAGGACGTGGTCGCGGACGCCCTCAGCGTGGAGCTCGCCCGCACCGAGGAGGAGATCAAGCAGATCCAGACCCTCGGCCGCATGGCCCTGCTCGTGGGCACGATCAGCGTGGGCTACCTGAGCGGGTGGCTCGCGGGCGCGCTCGGCGCGCGGCCGGTCTTCGCGATCGCGCTGCTGCTGCCGGTGCTGGTGATGGCGGCGGCGTGGCTCATCCCGCGGGAGACCGCCCGCGCGGCCGCGCCCGGCGGCGACGCGAATCCCCTGGGCGCGGGCAAGTCGCGGCTCGTGGTGCTGGTGGGGCTCGGCTACGCCGCGCTCGGCGTCGCTCTGGAGGCGCTGTCGGTGCCGTTCGGCCAGGAGATCATCCTGGTGGTCTCGGCCGGCCTCATCGTGATGCTGCTCCAGCGCGTGGGCATCTCCCGCGCGGTCGGGATCGCCGCCTTCGCGATCTTCTGCTTCCGCGCCGTCCCCTCCGCGGGCCAGGGGTTCAGCTACTGGATGATCGATCACCTCGGCTTCGACCAGGAATTCCTCGGCGTGCTCGCCCAGGTGAGCGCGATGCTGAGCCTGGCCGGGCTCATCGTCTTCCGGAAGCCGATCACCCATCACCCGGTGAGCTACACCCTCTTCTGGGTGACCATCGCGGGGGCGGTCCTCTATCTGCCCACCATCGGGCTGTTCTACGGGGTGAACGAGTGGTTCGGGGTGAGCCCGCGCACGTTCGTGTTCATCGACACCACGATCTCGGCGCCGCTGGGCCAGCTCAGCATGGTGCCGATGCTGGCCCTGATCGCGCGCACCGCGCCGCGCGGGGCCGAGGCCACCATGTTCGCGATCATGGCCTCCCTCATGAATCTCGCGCTGTCCGCCAGCGAGCTCGGCACCCGCTACCTCAACACCTTCTTCGGCGTGACCCAGCAGGACTACGGGAACCTGGGCCGCCTGCTCGTCTGGGTGGGGCTGATCAGCCTCCTCCCCCTGCTCGCCCTGCCGCTCCTCCGGCGCGTGGAAGCGGAGTCCCCGACGTCGTGATAGTGTGTGCCCCGTCATGGCGGTGAACGCTCCTTCTCGCGCCCCCTGGGCCGGGCTCTTCCGGCCGCTCGAGCGGGACGAGCGGCTGTTCGCGGTGCTCCTCGCCTTCGTGATGGTGGGCGGCCTCGCCACGCTGGGACTCCTGCCGCTACGCCCCCGCCATCGCGTCGACGTCTACTCGGTCGTCATCTGGTTCGGTCTCTACAAGGCCGGCATCTTCGCGCTGGTCACCGTGACGCCCCGGGCCACCCGCCGGATCTTCATCACCGCCCTCTGCATCGACCTCCTGCTCGTCTTCCTGCTCTCGTTCCTGACCGGCGGCGGCGACAGCCCGTTCGTCAACCTGTTCTTCCCGCTCGTCGCGGTCAACGCCTACTACTTCGGCCGCTGGGTCGGGTTGTTCCTCACGCTCGTGGCCGGGCTGCTCTACTGGGCCGCGGCCAGCCTGGCCCCGCCCGCGGCCGCGTGGACCGCGGTGGTGAACCTGATGGCGTTCGTCGGGCTGCCCGCCTTCGCGGTGGGCCACGTCGCCGACCGGGAGCGCCGCGCCCGCTCGGAGGTGGAGCGCCTCAACGCGGAGCTGACCGGGACGCTCACCCGCCTGCGCGCCGCCCAGGAAGAGCTGGTCGAGGCCGAGCGCATGGCCACGGTGGGTCGGCTGTCGCTGAAGGTGGCGCACGAGGTGCGCAACCCCATCGCGGCCATCGGCCTGAACGCGGAGCTGCTGGGCGACATGGTGCAGGGGCGGGTGAGCGAGGACGGCACCGAGGCGACCGCGCTCGTCGCGGCGATCCGAGACCAGGTCGAGGCCCTCGACGCGCTCACCGAGGAGTACCTCGCCTTCGCGCGCTTCCCGCGCCCGCAGTTCGAGGAGGACTCGGTCAACGACATGGTCAGCGCGGTCGCGGAGTTCGTCCGTCCGCTCGCCGCGCGCCAGGGGATCGCGGTGAAGGTGGCGACGGATCCCGCGGTCCCGCCGATGGAGATCGACCGCACGCTGCTCCGCCAGGCGGTGCTGAACCTGGTGAAGAACGGGATGGAGGCGGTGTCCCAGGGCGGCAGCCTGACGCTGACCACCGCCTGCATGGGCGACACGGTGGAGATCGGGATCACGGACAGCGGCGCCGGCATCTCGCCCGAGGTCGGGCGGCGGCTGTTCGAGCAGTTCTTCACTACCAAGCCGCAGGGCACCGGGCTCGGCCTCTCCATCTCGCGCCAGATCGTCGAGGAGCACGGCGGGAAGATCCGCTGGCACAGCGCGCCGGGCGCGGGCGCGACCTTCACCATGACCGTGCCCGTCCAGAAGGCGGCCCATGGCTGAGCCGGGGCCGCCGCTCGCGACGCTGCTGGTGGCCGACGACGACCCGGCGGTGCGCCAGAGCCTGGAGCGCACGCTCACCCGCGAAGGCTACGCGGTGGTGCTGGCCCCCGACGGCCAGGCCGCGCTCGAGCGGCTGCAGGAGGGCGGCGTGGACCTCGTGCTCTCCGACCTCAAGATGCCCGGGCTCACCGGGCTCGAGCTGCTCCGCGAGGCCAAGGCGGTCGCGCCCGACGTGGACGTGATCCTGCTCACCGCCTTCGGCACCGTCGAGGAGGCGGTGCGGGCGATGAAGGACGGAGCCACCGACTTCCTCACCAAGCCGTTCCAGCGCGCCCAGCTCACCAAGGTGGTGCGGCAGGCGCTCGAGCGCCGCGACCTCATCGCCCAGAACCGGGCGCTGCAGAAGCGCCTCGACGACCTGCTCCGGCAGGGCAACATGATCGGGACGAGTCCCGCCTTCCGCCGGCTCATGACGCTCGTGCAGCAGGTAGCGGACAGCTCGGCCACCGTGCTGATCCAGGGCGAGAGCGGCACCGGCAAGGAGCTGGTGGCGCGCGCGATCCACGATCGATCGAACCGCCGCAACGGACCGTTCGTCGCGGTGAACTGCGCGGCGCTGCCCGAGACGCTGCTCGAGTCGGAGCTGTTCGGCTACGAGAAGGGCGCGTTCACCGGGGCGGCCGGGCGCCGGGAGGGCCGCTTCGAGCTGGCCGACGGCGGCACCCTGTTCCTCGACGAGATCGCCGACCTCTCGCCGGTGACCCAGCCCAAGATCCTGCGCGCGCTGCAGGAGGGCGAGTTCGAGCGGGTGGGCGGCTCCAAGACGATCCGGGTGGACGTCCGCATCGTGACCGCCACCAATCAGGACCTGGCCACCCTCGTGCGGGACAAGCGCTTCCGCGAGGATCTCTTCTACCGCCTGAACGTGATCACGATCCAGGTCCCGCCGCTCCGGGAGAAGCACGAGGACGTGCCGGTGCTCGCCCAGCACTTCCTGCGCGTGTACGCGGCCAAGAACAACCGCCAGCTCGACGGCTTCAGCGACGAGGCCCTCGGCTGCCTCGAGGCCTACTCCTGGCCGGGCAACGTGCGCGAGCTCGAGAACGTGGTCGAGCGCGCGGTCGTGCTCGCCCGGGGCGCCCGCGTGGACGCGGCCGATCTGCCCGACGCGGTGCGGGAGCGGCCGGTCATGCTGACCCGCGGCGGGCCGCCCGCGGCCGGCGACGGGAGCGGCGCGGCGGCGGTGCCGGAGGGTGTGTTCCAGATTCGCGTGGGCACGCCGCTGGCCGAGGTCGAGGCGCGCCTGCTCGAGGAGACGCTCCGGCTCAACCACGGCAACAAGACGCTCACCGCCAAGATGCTCGGCATCGATCCCAAGACCGTCTTCCGCAAGCTCAAGCAGGGCGAGGCCGAAGAGGGGGCGCCGTGAGTGCCCGGCCCTTCGAGGCGCTGCGCTACGAGGTGGCGGAGGGCGTGGCCACCGTCACCCTGAACCGCCCGGACAAGCTCAACGCGCTCAACACCGTCATGCTCGAGGAGCTGCTCGCCGTCCTCGAGCTGGCCGACGCCGACGACGCGGTCCGCGCGCTGATCGTCACCGGGGCGGGCCGCGCGTTCTGCGCGGGCGCGGATCTTTCCGGGGGCGGCAAGACCTTCGACCGCGTCGCCCGGGGCCGCGGTGAGGCCCCCGGGGAGCACCGGGACGGGGGCGGGCGCGTCACCCTGCGCATCTTCGACATGAAGAAGCCGCTGATCGCCGCCATCAACGGTCCCGCGGTGGGCTTCGGCGTCACCATGACGCTGCCGATGGACATCCGCATCGCCTCGACCGCCGCGCGGATCGGCTTCGTGTTCGCGCGCCGCGGGGTGGTCCCGGAGGCGGCCAGCACGTGGTTCCTGCCTCGCCTGGTCGGCCCGAGCCAGGCCGCGGAGTGGGTCTACACCGGGCGGGTCTTCCCGGCGGAGGAAGCGCTCGCGGGCCGTCTCGTGAGCCGCGTGGTCCCGCCGGAGCAGCTCATGCCGGCGGCCCGCGAGCTCGCGCTCGAGATCGCGCGGAACACCTCCGCGATCTCGGTGGCCCTCGCGCGGCAGATGATGTGGCGACTGCTGGGCGCCGATCACCCGATGGAGGCGCACCGCCTGGACTCGCGCTGCATGGACTGGACGGGCCGCTCGGCCGACGCCTACGAGGGCGTGACGTCGTTCCTGGAGAAGCGCCCGCCGCGCTTCACCCAGCGGCCCAGCAAGGACATGCCGCCGTTCTATCCCTGGTGGCCCGAGCGGCGCTTCGAGCCCTGAGCCGCCCTCGGGGGTGAGCGCGTCCTCGCTGTCCGGCACAGTGCTCCTGTGCCTGGTCGTCTTCGCCAGCACGGTGTGCGTGGGCGCGTTCGGCCCGCTGCTGCCCGAGATCGCGCGGGCGCAGGGCCTGCCCGACTGGCAGCTCGGGGTGCTCGCCGGCTCCTTCGGCTTCGCGCGGATGGCCGCGGATCTGCCCGCCGGCGCGCTCGCCACGCGCCACCTCGCCACCTCGCTCACGCTGGCGCCGGTCACGCTGCTCGCCGGGATGCTGCTGCTGTCCACCGCGGGGCCGTTCCCGGTCCTGGTGCTGGGCCGGCTCCTGACCGGCCTCGCGCACACGCTCGTGATGGTTGGAAGCCTGACCGCGGTGCTGCAGGATCGGGAGGGCCCGCGCGCCTCCATGCGGCTCAATACCCTGGAGTTCGCGGGCATGCTCGGCGTGCTGGGCGGGCTCACCCTGGTCGGGCTGCTCCCGGAGCGCTGGCCATGGAACCTGACCCTGCTGACCGCCGCCGGACCCGTGCTGCTGTCGCTGGCCGGCACGCTCGTGCTGATCCGCAAGTTCCGGCGCCACCTTCCGTCCGCGCCGCCCGCGGCCGCGCGGGACGCGACGGACAGGGTGCCGGCGCGGGCGGTGGCGGTGCCGCCGATCGTCCGCCTCATGTTCGCGCTCGGCGTGGTCATGGCGCTCGCCTGGTCCGCGGTGAGCCAGTTCGTGATCCCGCTGCGCGGGACGAGAGAGTTCGGGCTCGACCGTGCCGGCATCTCCGGCCTGCTCTCGCTGGCGCAGCTGGTGGACCTGATCGTGCTGCTGCCGGTGGGCTGGGTGGCCGACCGGATCGGCCGCCTCCCGGTGCTGACCGCGGTGGCGGTGACCCTGGGGTTCGGACTCCTGGCGGTGGGATTGGGCTCGCTGCCGCTCCTCGTGGTCGGCTGCGCCCTGTTCGGCCTCGGGATGGCGGGCTGGATGCTGCCGCTCGGAGTCATCCGCGAGCACACGGACGTGACCCGGCTCGGCTGGCGAACCGGTGTCTACCGCGTCGGCGTGGACGGAGCGATCTTCCTCGGCCCGCTGATCTGCGGGGTACTGGGCGAGACGCACACGCCGATATTCATCGCGCTGGTGGGCGTCGCCGCCTTCGCGATCGCGGTGCGGTTAGGACGCGGGTAGACCACCCCTCACCCTGCCCTCTCCCCAGAAGGGGAGAGGGGGATGAGGAGTGACTTCGTCAGCCCTTGAAGCTGATTCTCTTGTGGGTGCCGTCGCAGAACGGTTTGTTGGCCGAGCTGCCGCAGCGGCAGAGGAAGATGCTGTCGCCGCCCTTGCCGGGGATGGCGTTGCCTTGGCCGTCCTGCATCACGCACTCGCCCTGCACCATCAGGGGGCCGTCGGTAATAACCTTCACGGTCACGGGCATCGTTTTCACCTCGTCGTCATGATCGAGCTACCGCGGGGCGAGTATACTCCAGGTCGACATGGCCGCTCAGCCTCCCGGCATGACCGACCGCCTCCTCGGCGCCATGGCCACCTCCGCCGCGCGCCGCTACGGGGCCGAGCGGGTCTCCGAGCTGGCCCACGCGCTCCAGTGCGCGGAGCTGGCGCGGGAGGCGGGGGCGGACGATGAGCTGACGCTGGCCTGCCTCCTCCACGACGTGGGCCGCTTCGCGGTAGACCAGGCCCTGATCTTCGACCGCGTCGGCGGCGCGCGCGCGGGTACCCGCGGCCATCACGAAATCGGGGCGGATCTCATCGCGCCCTACGTGTCGGAGCGGGTGGCCTGGCTGGTCCGCATCCACGCCGACGCCAAGCGCTACCTCTGCTCCACCGAGCCCGGCTATCACGCCACCCTGTCGCCCGCGTCCCAGCACACGATGACGCTGCAGGGCGGGCTCATGAGCCCCGACGAGGTCACGCGCCACGCCGTCCATCCCTGGCTCGGCGATGTGCTGCGCCTGCGGCGCTGGGACGACCAGGCCAAGGTGGTCGGCAAGGAGACCGCGCCCCTCGCGGCCTGGGAGCCGCTGCTCCGGTCCCAGTTCCGATGACCCACGACCCGCCCCTGGGGCCGCCCTTCGCGGAGCGGTTCGCCCCGCTCGCCGAGGTGAAATTCAGCGGGCCGCGCTCGAGCTTTCACCACTGCTTCGGCTGCGGCCCCGGGCACGACATCGGCCTGCGCGTGCGGACGTTCACCGGCGACGGGGAAGTGCTCTCGCCGATCCTGATCCCGCGGCGCTTCGAAGGTCCGCCCGGCTCGGCCCACGGAGGCATCGTGGCCGCGTACCTCGACGAGGTGCTCGCGGGCGCCGCGGTGAACCACACCGGCCGTCTCTACGTGACCGGGGAGCTGGCGGTGCGCTACGTGAAGGGCACGCCCATCGAGCGCCCGCTGCTCGGGCGCGGCCGCGCGGTGCTCGACTCCGGCAAGTACCTCGATCTCGAAGCCACCATCGAGGACTGGGAGACGGGCGACGTGGTCGCGAAGGCGAGCGCCCGCTTCTTCCCGATAAAGACCGGAGACTAGTCGGCGCGCTTGAACTTCTGGAAGGAGCGCATCTCCCGCGGCGGCTTCAGGAACTGCCCGTAGCCGGTGTAGGACACCTCGCCCACGTAGACGTCCCCGCGCGAGTCCACCACGAGCCCGTGGGGCGCGATGAACTCCCCCGGCGTCTCGCTCGCGAACTGGCCGCCGAAGCGCGCCACCCGCTGGCCCTTGGCGTCGAGCACGCTGACCCGCGGGCCCAGGTTCGGGGTCTTCTCGGTGACCGGCATCCCGGAGCCGAGCTCGCCCACGTAGAAGTGCCCGCTCTTCGCGCGATCCACGAAGAGCCCGCAGGGCCGATGGAGGTTGTTCCACGTGCCCTGGTGCTGGCCCCGGCCGTCGAAGATCTGCACGCGGTGGTTCTCGCGGTCGGCCACGTAGACGAGGCCGTCGCGGTCGGTGACCAGGTTGTGGGGCAGGTTGAACTGGCCGGGATCGGTGCCGGGCTCGCCCCACGACATGACGTAGGTGCCGTCCGGCGCGTACTTGTGCACGCGCGAGTTGCCGTAGCCGTCGGAGACGAAGAGGTAGCCACTCTTCGGGCAGATCGCCACGTGGGTGGGCCGGTTGAACGGCTTGCCCCCCTGGAGCTCCGCGGCCTTGTCCGGATCGCCGATCGTGAGCAGCAGCTTGCCCTCCGGCGTGAACTTGCGGACGGTGTGGTGGAGATCGTCGGTGAGCCACACCATGTCGTCGGCGTCGATGGTGATGCCGTGAGCGCGGCGGACCACGCCCTCGCCCCACGACCGCAGGAACTTGCCGTCGCGGTCGAACACGATGACCGGGTGCTCGCTCCGGGTGAAGCAGAAGACCCGGTCCTGCTTGTCCACCGCCGCGCCCGCCACTTCCTGGTAGCGCCAGCCGTCCGGCAGCTTGCCCCAGCCCTCGATGACCGAGAATTTCATTTCGACTCCTCGATGGCCTGGGCCATGCGCTCGAAGCGGCGCTTGAGCGGGGTCAGCCCTTCCTCGTGGGTGATGACGTAGAGCCGATTGGCGTAGATGGCCCGCCGCACGCGTTCGGCCACGTGCTCGGGGGGGAGGTAGCGGCCGATCAGCTCCACCGCGCCGCCCTCGCGCTCGGTCATCTCGTTGCGGAGCGCGGCGGGACGGTTCCGATCGCTTTGCCGGATCTGGGTGTGCACGCCCATCGGACAGAGCACCGAGACGCCGATGTCGTACCCGCGCAGGTCCTTCTGGAGCGTCTCGGAGAGGCCGACCACCGCGTACTTGGTGGTGTTGTAGATCCCGAGCCCCTGCGAGGCGATGAGCCCGGCCATGGACGCGGTGTTGACGATGTGGCCCGGCTGCTTGCCGGCCACCATGCGCGGCACGAACGCCTCCACCCCGTGGATCACGCCCCAGAGGTTGACGCCCATCGCCCACTCCCAGTCCTTGTGGGTGACCGCCTCGAGCCCGCCCCAGAGCGCGACGCCCGCGTTGTTGCACACGACGTGGACCGCGCCGAATTCCTTGAAGGCCCGATCGGCCAGCGCCTGCACGTCGGCGAGGCGGCTCACGTCGGTCTTCACCGCCAGCCCCCGCCGGCCCGCCTGGGTCACGCCGGCCACCGTCTCGGCCATGCCGGCCTCGTCGAGGTCGGCGACCACCACGTCGGCGCCCTCGCGGGCGAAGAGCAGGGAGAGCGCGCGTCCGATTCCGCTGGCGCCGCCGGTGACTACCGCGGTGCGGCCTTGCAGGGTGGTGAGAGGCACGGCGCCGAGTGTCGCGCTGCCCTCCGCTTGCTGTCAACCACTTCTCTCTTCTCGTCTCGTCGTCTGTCTGTCGGGAGGCGGGCGCCGAGGGGCGGGGCGGGGGGCGGGGGTGCGCCTCTGACCACGACGCGC
>DATFUK010000422.1:0-8399 GCA_035260865.1 Candidatus Methylomirabilota bacterium
CAGCTCGTCGAGGTCGCCCTCGAGCACCGCGGGCAGCCGGTGCAGCGTGAGGTTGACGCGGTGATCGCTGACCCGCCCCTGCGGGAAGTTGTAGGTGCGGATGCGCTCGCTGCGCTCGCCGGTGCCGACCTGGCTGCGCCGGTCCGCCGCGATGGCGGCGGCCTGCTCCTCCTGGGCCCGCTCCAGCAGGCGGGCCTTCAGCACCCGCAGGGCCTTCGCGCGGTTCTTGATCTGCGAGCGCTCATCCTGGCAGGTGACGACCAGCCCGGTCGGCAGGTGGGTGAGCCGCACCGCGGAGTCGGTGGTGTTGACCCCCTGCCCGCCCGGCCCCGAGGAGCGGTAGACGTCCACCTGGATGTCCTTCTCGTCCACCTTCACGTCCACGTCCTCGGCCTCGGGCAGCACCGCCACCGTCACGGTCGAGGTGTGGATGCGCCCACTCGACTCGGTGGCGGGCACGCGCTGCACGCGGTGCACGCCCCGCTCGTACTTCAGCCGGCTCCACGCTCCGCGCCCTTGCACGAGCGCGACCACTTCCTTGAGACCGCCCACCCCGGTGGGGTGGCTGTCGATGACCTCCCACTTCCAGCGCTGCTGCTCCGCGTACTTGGTGTACATGCGGAACAGCTCGGCCGCGAAGAGGCCGGCCTCGTCCCCGCCCGCGCCCGCCCGGATCTCCAGGAAGACGTTCTTGTCGTCGTTGGGATCGCGCGGGATGAGGAGGCCCCGCAGCTCCTCCTCGAGCTTGGCCTGGCGCGCGGTCAGCTCTTCGATCTCGGCCTGGGCGAGCTCGCGCATCTCGCGGTCGGCGTCCTCGGCCAGGATGTGCCGGGCCTCCGAGACGCGGGCGAGCACGTTCTTGTAGTCGTCGAACTTCCGCACCGTGTCGGCCAGGTCCGCCGCGGCCTTGGCGGTCTTGGCGTAGACCGAGGGCTGCCCGATCACCTGGGGATCGGACAGCGAGCGGTTCAGCTCGCCGTAACGCTCTTCGATCTGCCGGAGCTTGTCGAACATGGGGGCGCCTCAGGGAGTGAGACCCGGGAGAGGGCGCCGCCGCGACTGGAGACGACCGAGTAACCGATGCTGGATCTGCGGCTCGGAGCGCGGCGCGGCGCCGAGCGGGGCCCTACCCCTCGGTGACCGTCTTCCGCTTGTACTTTTGCTGGAAGCGCTCGACCCGCCCGGCGGTGTCCAGGAACCGCTGCTTCCCCGTGAAGAAGGGGTGGCACTTGGAGCACACCTCCACCTTGATGGTCGGCACGGTGGAGCGGGTGTGGATGACTTCCCCGCAGTTGCAGGTGATCGTCGTATCAACGTAGTCCGGATGAATGCCAGCCTTCACGGCGCACCTCCTAAGTGGATCTCAGAGAATAGCAGGCTGGACATGAAAAGGCAAAATCCCGGATCACCCGAGCTGGTTCATCTGGTTCAGGAAGTCCTTGTTACTCTTGACCATTTTGAGCTTGTCGAGGAGCAGCTCCATGGCCTCGACCGGGTTGAGCTGGGACAGGGCCTTGCGGAGGAGCCACACCTTCTGCAGCTCGTCCTTCTCCAGCAGCAGCTCTTCCTTCCGGGTGCCGGTCTGCTCGATGTTGATGGTCGGGAAGATGCGCTTGTCCATCAGGCGCCGGTCCAGGTGCACCTCCATGTTGCCGGTACCCTTGAACTCCTCGAAGATCACGTCGTCCATCCGGGAGCCGGTGTCGATGAGGGCGGTGGCCATGATGGTGAGCGAGCCGCCCTCTTCCACGTTCCGGGCCGCCGCGAAGAACCGCCGGGGCCGCTGGAGCGCGTTGGCGTCGAGGCCGCCCGACAGCACCTTGCCGGAGGACGGGATGACCGCGTTGTGGGCGCGCGCGAAGCGGGTGATCGAGTCGAGCAGGATCACGACGTCGCGCTTGTGCTCCACCAGCCGCTTGGCCTTCTCGATCACCATGTCCGCCACCTGCACGTGCCGCTGCGGCGGCTCGTCGAAGGTGGAGGAGATGACCTCGCCCTTCACCGAGCGCTGCATGTCGGTGACCTCTTCCGGCCGCTCGTCGATGAGCAACACGATCAGGTACACCTCGGGATGATTCTTGGCGATGGCGTTGGCGAGGTTCTGCAGCAGCACCGTCTTGCCGGTGCGCGGGGCCGCCACGATCAGGCCGCGCTGGCCCTTGCCGATCGGACATAGCAGATCCATCGCCCGGGTGGTGAGGTTGTCCGAGTCGTGCTCGAGCCGGATCCGCTCCATCGGGTAGAGCGGGGTCAGGTTGTCGAAGAGCGTCTTGTCGCGCGCCTGCTCCGGCGTCTCGAAGTTGATCGCCTCGACCTTGAGCAGCGCGAAGTAGCGCTCGCTGTCCTTGGGCGGGCGTACCTGGCCGGAGATCGTGTCGCCGGTGCGCAGGTCGAAGCGCCGGATCTGCGAGGGCGAGACGTAGATGTCGTCGGGGCCCGGCAGGTAGTTGTAGTCGGGCGCGCGGAGGAAGCCGAAGCCGTCGGGCAGCACTTCGAGAACGCCCTCCGCGAAGATGAGCCCGTCGCGCTCGGCCTGGCCCTGCAGGATCTTGAAGATCAGGTCCTGCTTGCGCAGGCCGCTGGTGCCCTGGACGCCGAGCTCCTTGGCCACGTTGTTGAGATCGGTGATGGTCTTGTCCTTGAGCTCGGACAGGTTCATCCGCTTTCCTCCTGCCCCGACCACCGCGCTGGTCTCGGCGGGGACGGGCTGCTCGGCGGGGGCGGCAGACGGCGGCTTCGGCGCGGGACGCTTAGGGCTACGCTCTGATGAAGAGATGGTCGTCTCCGGCGGGTTGCGTGTGTGCGGGTCTACTCTCTAGGAGGTTGGCTGCCGTGATTCGCGGACCACTGTCCCATACGGTTTCCGGCCCTGTCAACCCCCGATTTACATACGGATATCGATGATCGCGCGCTGCTTGATCTCCACGAGCCAATCCTTGAGGCGCGTGTCGTACTTCTGCCGGTAGAGGATCTCGCGGATCTGGGTGCGCGCCTGCACGAGCGCGTCGCCGGTCAGGGAATCGCGCGAGTCGAGGCGGAAGATGTGATAGCCGACCTGCGAGCGGAACGGCGTCGACGCCTCCCCCGGGGTGAGGCGCAGGATCGCGTCCTCGATGTCCTGGGCCAGCTCGCCTTTCTTGAGATTGCCGAGGGAGCCGCCGTCCTTGCCGGACGGATCGTCGGAGTATTTCTTGGCCAGCTCGGTGAAGTCCTGTCCCTCGAGCAGATGCCCGTAGATCTCGTCGGCCCGGAGCCGCGCCGCGATCCAGCCCTCCTCGCCCTTCGCGGGATCCGGCATGACCAGGATGTGGCGGGCCACGAAGGTGAGACCGGTCTCGAGCTTCTCGCGGTTGTCGGTGAGGTACCGGTCGATCTCCTGCTCGGTGACCGAGATGCGCAGGGCGACCTTGCGGCGCACCACCCGCTGGACCATGAGCTGCTCGCGCAGCCGCTTCTTGACGCCCTCCAGGGTGAGGCCCTGCGACTTGATCATCGTCTCGAACTCGGCGTCGTCCTTGGCCTTGAGCTTCTTCATGATGTCGCCGAGGGCCTCCGCGAGCTCCACGTCCTCGATCGCCACCTTGTCCCGCTCGGCCTGCTGGAGCTGGATCCGGTTCTCGATCAGGTTCTGGAGGAGCTGGGTGCGCAGCACCTTGCGCGCCTCCCCGTCGGAGGGCCGCTCCCGCGTCTCGGCCAGGTAGTAGAGCTCGGCCTCGTCCAGCTCGTACTGGGTGATCGCGTCGTTGTTCACCACGCAGATCACGCGGTCCACCACGTCGTCGGAGGCGTGGAGCTGATCCCGCGAGGTCAGGATGGGCGCAGACGTGAACGGCTGCGCGCTCGGCACCTCCGCGGGCGTCGCGGCCTTGCTCTTGCCGAGCAGCGGCACCCACGTCGGGATCGAGCAGCCCGACACCGCGAAGGGAAGGAGCAGCAGGGCGACCGCGGCGGCGGCGCGCGGCCTCATCGGAGGGAATCCAGGAGCTTCGCGAGGGCGTCACGCACCGCGGGCCAGGGCTCGGCAGGAATCCGCGCTTCCACCGTGTACTCCTTTCGCAACTTGAGCGCGCCGCGGCTGGCCGCGATCGTCTTGAGCATCCGTTCCGGCGTCACCGGTGTCGACGGCGCGAAGGTCAGTACCGCGCGCCCGCCCCCCGCCTCCACCCGCTCGATGCCGAGCCCCCGGGCGGCCACCCGCAGCCCCACCACGTCCAGCAGTCCTTCCACCGCGGGCGGCGGCGGGCCGTAGCGGTCGGTCAGCTCCGCGCGCGCGTCGGCCACGTCCTCGAGCCGCTCGATCTCGGCGAGCCGCTTGTAGAGCGCCAGGCGCTGATTCACCTCGGGAACGTACTCCTCGGGCAGGAGTGCTTCCACGTCCGCCGAGATCACCGGATCGACGCGCTCGGTCGCCGCTTCGCCCTTCAAGTCTCTCACGGCCTCCGCGAGCAGCTTGCTATAAAGATCGAATCCGACCGCCGCGATGTGCCCGTGCTGGGCCGCCCCCAGGAGGTTGCCGGTGCCCCGGATCTCCAGGTCCCGCATGGCCAGTCGCAGCCCCGCCCCCAGCTCGGTCGACTCCTCGATCACCCGCAGCCGCCGCTGGGCCGTCTCGTCCACCCGCCCGTCGGCGGGCACCAGGAGGTAGGCGTAGGCCTGCTGCCGCTCCCGCCCCACCCGCCCCCGGAGCTGGTAGAGCTGGGCCAGGCCGAACCGGTCGGCCCGGTTGATGATTATCGTGTTCGAGGCCGGGATGTCCAGGCCTGATTCCACGATGGCGGTGGAGACCAGGACGTCGGCTTGGCCGTCCACGAACTTGACCATCACGCTCTCGAGCTCCCGCTCCGCCATCTGGCCGTGCCCCATCACCACCCGGGCCTCCGGGACCAGGCTCTTGATGAAGGTGGTCATGGAGGCGAGCGACTGGATGCGGTTGTGGACGAAGAACACCTGCCCGCCCCGGTTCAGCTCCCGCTCGATCGCCTCCTTGATCACGCCGCGGCTGAACGCGGTGACCACCGTCTCCACCGGCAGCCGGTCGAGCGGCGGCGTCTCGATCACCGAAAGATCGCGCACCCCGGACAGCGCCATGTGCAGCGTGCGCGGGATCGGGGTGGCGGTGAGGGTCAGCACGTCCACCGAGGTACGGAGCTGCTTGAGCCGCTCCTTGTGCGAGACCCCGAAGCGGTGCTCCTCGTCCACCACCAGGAGCCCCAGGTTCTTGAACGTCACGTCCTTGGACAGGAGGCGGTGCGTGCCCACCACCACGTCCACCGCGCCCGCGGCGAGCCCCGCCACCACCTGCTTCTGCTCCTTCGGGCTGCGGAAGCGCGAGAGGAGCTCCACCCGCGCCGGGAACGGGCCGAAGCGCTCCACGAAGGTGTTGAAGTGCTGCTGGGCCAGCACGGTGGTGGGCACGAGCACCGCGACCTGCCGACCGTCCGCCACCGCCTTGAAGGCCGCGCGGAGCGCGACCTCCGTCTTGCCGTAGCCCACGTCGCCCGCGACCAGGCGGTCCATCGGGCGGCCGCCCCCCATGTCGGTCTTCACGTCCTCGATGGCGCGGAGCTGGTCCGCGGTCTCCTCGAAGCGAAAGGCGGCCTCGAACTCTCCCTGCCAGGGCGTGTCGTCGGAGAAGTGCGGCCGCTCCGCGACCGAGCGGGTGGCGTAGAGCTTGAGGAGGGCCTCCGCCATGTCGCGCAGGGCGGCCCGCACCGATTCCTTCAGCCGCTGCCAGGCGCCGCCCCCGAGCCGGTCGAGGCGCGCCGAGCCCTCGGGCGCGCCCATGTACTTGGAGATGAGGTCGAGCCGCTCGACGGGCAGGTAGAGCCGGCCGCCGTCGGCGTACTCCAGCAGCAGAAAGTCGGCGTCGTGCCCCTCGGAGTGGAGCGTGCGGAGGCCGTGGTAGCGGCCGATGCCGTGCTGCTCGTGCACCACCAGGTCGTTGGCGGCGAGGTCGTTGAACGAGGCGATGGCCGCCCCGCGCTGGAAGAGCGGGCGCCGGAGCCGGCGGCGCTGGGCTCCGAAGATCTCCTCCTCGCAGAGCACGATGAGGCCGAGCGGGGGGATCTGGAAGCCCGCCGCGCACTCGCCCACCAGCACCGCGAGCCCTTCCTGGCTCCAGAGCGTCGCGGCGGGCCACGGCTCGAGATCGTGCTCGGCCAGCATCTGGCGCAGGCGATCGCTCTGCCGCTCGTCGTCCACCACCAGGCGCACCGTGAAGCCCTCGCCGCGCCAGGTGCGGATCTCCTCGGCCAGCGTCTTGAACTGCCCGCGATAGCCCCCCACCCCGCGCGTGCCCATCGCGATCGCGCCCGCGCTGCGCTGGAGCAGCGGCAGCTCGAGGCGCTGGAAGCGCTCGAGCACGGAGGCGAGCGGCGCCGCCGAGGGCGCGTCGTCCGGCGGGGCCTCCAGCATCGCGGGATCCTCCAGCACCACCAGCGTCCCGGGCGGCAGGTAGTCCACCAGGGTGACCGGGGCCGCGTCCTTCGAGCCGAGCGGCAGCACGGTCAGCGCGCGGAGCGGCGCGATCGAGCGCTGGGTGGTCGGATCGAAGACGCGCAGGGACTCCACCTCGTCGCCGACGAACTCGGCCCGCACCGGCCGCTCGTGGGTGGGCGAGAAGATGTCCACGATGCCGCCGCGCACGCTCCACTGCCCGACCTCCATCACGGTCTCGACGCGCTCGTAGCCGGCGCCCTCCAGCAGCTCGAGCAGGATCTCGCGGTCGCTGCTCTCCCCGACCGTCAAGCGGAACGTGCGCCGCGTGAAGGCGGAGGGCGGCGGCACCGGCTCCGAGAGCCCGGAGGGCGTGGCCACGATCACCACCGCGTCGCCGTCGAGCAGGCGCCGGCAGCACAGCGCGCGCTCGGCGTCGGGCTCGCGATGGCGCTTGCCGCGCCAGGAGGTGCCGGTGCCCGAGGGAAACTCGAGCACGCGGCTGTGCTCGCCGCTGCCGCCGTCGGTGCCGGGGCCGCCCGACACCGACGAGACGAAGAAGGCGGCGTCCTGCGCCATCCGGTGGCGCTGCGATGGGCCCGGGGTGAGCAGCAGGATCGGCCGGCCGGTCCGCTCCCGCAGCGCGGCCGTCACCAGGGCGCGCGAGGAGCCCCAGAGGCCGTCGGCGCGGAGACAGAGTGCTCCCGTTGAGAGGGCCGCGAGGAGCTCTTCGAGCGCGGCCCAGCGGGACAGGACGGACCCGGCAGGCACGGTCATCACGGACGACAGCACATCAGAGGTACCATCGCGGTCGTCCCGCGTCAAATCAGCGGGAGCCCTGCGCCAGATAGAAGGAGAGGGTCTCCAGCTCGATGGCCAGGTCCACGTTCTTCAGGCGGACGTCCTTGCCCGCCTTGATGCGCCCCGGCGCGAAGTTGAGGATGGTCTTGATCCCGGCCGCCACCAGCTTCTCGGTGACCGCCTGGGCGGACTCCCCGGGCACCGCCACGATCGCGATCTGGAGGTTGCGCGCCTTGGCCTCGCGCGGCAGGTCCTCCATGGACTGGATGGCGACGCCGTCCACCACCTTGCCCCACTTGGTCGGATCCTCGTCGAAGATCGTCGAGATCCGGAAGCCCTGCCGGGCGAAGCCCTTGTAGTGGAAGAGGGCGGAGCCGAGATTGCCGAAGCCCACCAGGGCCACCTGCCACTCGCGATCGAGCCCCAGGATGCGCTGCAGCTCGGCCTTGAGGCCGGAGACGTAGTAGCCGATGCCGCGCACCCCGAACTCGCCGAAGTAGGCGAGATCCTTCCGGACCTGGGCCGAGTTGAGGCTGAAGCGCTCGGCCAGCTCCTGGGAGGAGATGGTCTTGACCCCGTCTTCCTCCAGCTGTTGGAGGCTGCGGGTATAGACAGACAGGCGTCGCACCGTCATCTCCGGGATCCGGGGAATCTTGAACGGTGACCGTCGCGCCATGTTCGTTCCCGGGCGCTCACCGCGCCCGTCGGGGCCGCCTCGCGGGAATACCCGCGTGCCGTCCCGGGGCGTGGCCCCGGGACGGTGTCTTCGAGTGCGCCGCTACCTTACGACTTGACGAACAGCAGGATGACCGCAATGACGAACACGAACAGCACGAGCGACTCGATGAAGGCCAGACCGAGCAGCATCGCGGTCTGGATCCGGGCGATCGCGCCGGGCTGCCGCGCCATCGCGTCCACCGCCTGCCCGGCCGCCCGACCCTGACCGAGACCGCAGAGACCCGCGGCCAGGCCGAACCCCAGACCCGCGGCCAGCACCGCGAAGGCCTTCGCCATGTCGGCCCCACCCGCGGCATCGGCCGCCCAGGCCATCCCCGGGACCGCCAGAATCGCCATCATGCTCATCGTGATAATGCGTTGCACGGCTCTCCTCCTTGTTGAGGGTGACTGCGACCTAGTGATGCTCGGCTTCCTCGACCGCCGCC
>DATFUK010000423.1:0-10573 GCA_035260865.1 Candidatus Methylomirabilota bacterium
GTAGGCGCCCGGCTCGATCCCGGTCACCGCGTGCACGTTCACGTAGAGGTCCACGAGACCCGCGGGCACGTCGGCCGGGAACCCGCGGGTAGCGTGATAGAGCGCGCTCGACAGCGCCCCCGCGCCGATCGCCTCCCCCGAGAACGCCCGCGTCGACCCACGCCTCTCGATCGTCTCCCCCAGGGCCCGCCCCGCCTCGCTCGCGGGTGGGGTCATCGCGGGTGGGGTCAGGTCTTGAATTACGACATTTGAGCGAGGGGGCGCGGCCGGAATGTCGTAATTCAAGACCTGACCCCAGTCGGCGACTTCGGCTTCGGAGTCGAGGCTGGAGTTGTCGTAGGCGTCGCGGAGGAGCGGGTAGTCCACCTCGCGAGGAGAGAGAGGGATGACTTCGGGCGTGAGCGTGACGATGACCGGGGACGCCGCCGCGACCGGGCCGGGGGCGCCCAGCGGGACGGCCACGAGCGCGCCTTCCTTCTCGGCATCGAGGCCGAGCAGGCCGTTGAGCTGCGCGTCCACGAAGCCGGTGACCAGACGCGCCGGCACGTCGAGCGCGCGCGCCACCGCCAGGAGCTGGCCCAGCAGGGTACCCGAATCCCAGAAGAGATGGCGATAGCCGCGCGCCTGGTACTTCCAGGTATTGCGCCAGTAGATGGCCGAGAGGACCAGGGTGGCGGGCTGCGCGGCCAGCGCGTCGTCGGCCGCGGCCAGCGCCACCGCGCCCCGGAAGTCGCCCACGCGCAGCCGCCTCAGGCTGAAGTCGCCCGGGCTGAAGTGATAGACCCCCGGCTCGAGCCCCTCGACCGCGCCGACGACCACGTAAGCCTCGGTCTGGTAGAGGGCGCCGGTCGACGCGGCGGCGCGGAAGTGGATCTGGCCGCCGCCCGGGTAGGTCTTGACGCGCGTGACGCCGGCGGAGAAGAAGAGCAGCGCGGCCAGGCGCTCGAGGTCGAGCGGCGCCGCGGCGGCGGACGGATCGGCGGGGGTGAGCGCGGCGAACGTATCGGCGGACAGCGCGGGCAGAGCGGTCGGCAGCCGGATCTGCTCGAGGGCGGGATATACCTTGAACGGAAGCGGCTTGGTCTCCCAGTCGAGCACGTGGCCGCTTTGCCGCACCGACTCGGGCGAGTGCGCGGTGCGGTCGTGGTATCGGCGGGCGCTGGTGGTGTCGCGGTTGGCGGAGATGGAACTAGCTGAAGTGGTAGGGCGGGCGGAAGACGCCGCGCTCGGTGATGATCGCGCTGATCAGCGCGGCGGGCGTGACGTCGAACGCCGGGTTGAACACCGGCGACGCCGCGGGCGCGGTCTGGCGTCCGGCCACCCCGCGCACCTCGGCCCCGTCGCGCTCCTCGATCACGATGGTGTCGCCGCTCGGGATCGACGGGTCGATGGTGGACGACGGCGCGGCCACGTAGAACGGGACGCGGTGGTGCCGGGCGAGCACCGCCAGCGAGTACGTGCCGATCTTGTTGGCGGTGTCGCCATTGGCTGCGATGCGGTCCGCGCCGGTCACGACCAGATCCACCTCGCCCCGCTTCATCACGAATCCCGCCGCCACGTCGGAGATGAGCCGGTGCGGGATCCCCTCCTTGACCAGCTCCCACGCGGTGAGCCGCGAGCCCTGCATGACCGGGCGGGTCTCGTCCACCCACACCATCGCGAGCTTGCCCCCCGCGTGCGCGGCGCGGATCACCCCGAGCGCGGTCCCGTAGCCCGCGGTGGCCAGCGCCCCCGCGTTGCAGTGGGTGAGCAGGCGCGCCCCGTCCGGCACCAGCGCGGCGCCGTGCGCGCCCATCGCCTGGTTCGCGGCCAGATCCTCGGCCAGGATGGCGTGAGCCTCCTCGAGGAGCCGATCGCGAAGCCGGGCGGGCGGCACGTCCGCGCTGGCCACCACGAGGCGCCGCATGCGGTCGAGTGCCCAGAACAGGTTGACCGCGGTGGGCCGCGTGGCGGCGAGCCCCTTGATGGCCTCCTCGAGATCGGCGAGCAGGCCGGCGTGATTCGTGGCGCGGCTCGCGCGGGCGGCGAGCACGACCCCGAAGGCGGCGGCCACGCCGATGGCGGGCGCCCCGCGCACCACCAGGGTGCGGATTGCCTCGGCGACGTCCGGCCAGGCGGCGTAGGCCCGCTCCACCTCCTCGGTGGGCAGCTTCGTCTGGTCGAGCAGCACCAGCGCGCCGCCCTCCCAGCGAATCGGCGCGATCACCGCCGGACCCGGAACAGCTTGTCCCGCGACGCGGCGCCGCGCACCAGCTCCACGCGCGACGGCGCAACCCCGAACGCCTCGGCCAGCAACGCAATCACCGCCCGATTCGCCGCGCCCGCCTCCGGCGCCGCGGTGACCCGCACCCGGAACACCCCGCCCGCCTGCTCGACGACTTCGTTGCGCCGCGCCCGCGGCTGCACGCGCACCTCCACCATCTCGCGCCCATCCTGGCCCGCGCTCGAGCGCGGGCTCCGCCCGCGCAGTCCGTTCTGGGGGGAGGCAGGAAGGAGCGCGCGGCCAGGCGCGCCACGACCGCCGGAAGGGGGGCGCAGCCCCCCTCCGGGCTCACTCGTTCTGGTTCGCATCCGCCTCGAGATCCTGGTCCAGCAGGCGCTGGTACATGTCCACGGTGGCCCGCAGGGACTCGGCGAGCTGCCGACGCGTGCGCTTGAGCTGGCTGATCTGGGCCTGGATGGCGCCCTCGGCGGTGCGCGCGGCCTCGATGGTCTTCTCGCCCTGCATCTCGGCTTCCTTGATCACGAGCTGGGCCTCGCGCCGGGCATTGTCCTTCATCTCCTCGACCATCCGCTGCGTGGTGACGAGGGTCTCCTGGAGCATGCGCTCCCGCTGCTCGAGGCCCCGGGTGCGCTCCTCCGCGGCCTGGAGATGCTCCTTGAGCAGCGTGTTCTCCTTCAGCATGGCTTCGTAGTCGCCGGCCAGGTCCTCGAGGAACGTGTCCACTTCCTGGACGTCGAAGCCGCGGAACATTCGCACCGTGAACTGCTGCTGCCGGATGTCCATGGGGGTGATGCGCACGGCGGCCTCCTCAGTACTGAGCCTGGTAGAACAGACGCGGGAGCGCCCATTCCACCAGCTGGATGGCGAAGATGACGATCAGCGGAGAGAAGTCGAGCCCGCCGGTCTTCCACGGTGGCAGCAGCCGCCGGGCCGGAGCCAGCACCGGCTCGGTCATCTGACGGAGGATCGTCACGATGGGATTGCGGGGATCCGGGCTCACCCAGGTGATCAGCGCGGCCGCGATGATCACCCACTTGTAGATGTCGAGCAGCGTGAAGATCAGATCGAGGAACACGCTATGGTCTCTTCCCCAGCTCGCGGGAACGCTGCGTCGCGCGCTCCACGGCGCTGATGAACGTCCGCCGCACTCCCCCGTCTTCCAGCGCCGCGATGCCGGCGATGGTGGTGCCGCCCGGGGAAGACACCATGTCCTTGAGCTGCCCGGGATGTGTTCCCGTCTCGAGGATGAGCTTGGCCGAGCCGAGCACGGTCTGCGTGGCCAGGATCATCGCGGTGGCGCGGTCCAGCCCCATCTTCACGCCGCCGTCGGCCAGCGACTCGATCACGATGGCCACGTAGGCGGGCCCGGAGCCCGAGAGCCCGGTGACCGCGTCGAGGTGGTCCTCGTCGAGCACCACCACGCGTCCCACCGCGCCGAAGAGCTCCTGCGCCATCTCGAGATCGCCGGACTCGAGGCCGTCGGCCCGCGCGATCGCGGTGACGCCTTCGAGCACGAGCGCGGGCGTGTTGGGCATCACCCGGATCAGGCGCGCGGGCTTGCCGAGCGCCTCGCGCAGGGCGGCCACCGGCACGCCCGCGGCCACCGAGATCAGCAGCGTGCCGCGATCGACCGCGCCCGCCACGTCCTTCAGCACCGCGCTCATGATCTGCGGCTTGACCGCCAGGATCACCACGTCCGCCTCCGTCACCAGGTCCCGGTTGGACGCGGCGGCCCGGATGCCGTACTGCTTGGCGATCTGATCGAGCCGGTCGGCGCGCGCGTCGGTGGCCGCGATGGACGAGGCGGGCACGAGGCCGGTCTGGAGCAGGCCCTTGATGATGGCCTCGCCCATGTTCCCGGATCCCAGGAAGCCGACCTTCTTGTCCTTGATGCTCACGGCTTCTCCTTCGCCATCGGGGCCCGGTGGCCGAAGATCGCGGTGCCGACCCGTACCATGGTCGCACCCTCCTCGATGGCCACCTCGTAGTCGGCGCTCATGCCCATCGACAGGTGCTCGAGTCCGAGGCCGTCGCGCAGCTCACGAAGCGCCCGGAAGTGCGGCCGCGTCTCCTCCGGCACGGGCGCGGCCGGCGGAATCGCCATCAGCCCGCGCACGCGCAGCCCTGGCAGCCCCCCGATCGCCTCGTAGAGTCGCTTCGTCTCCGCGGGGGCCACGCCCCCCTTCTGCGGCTCGTCCCCCAGGTTGACCTGGAGCAGGATGTTGAGCGTGCGCTCGGCCGAGTGGGCGCGCCGGCTCAGCTCCTGGGCCAGCTCGAGCCGGTCCACCGAGTGGATCCAGTCGAAGAGCCGCGCCGCGTCCCGGGCCTTGTTGGTCTGGAGCCCGCCGATCAGGTGCCAGGGCACCGGACGGCCGAGCGCCTCGATCTTCTCGCGCGCTTCCTGGACGCGGTTCTCTCCCAGGGCCGCGACGCCTGCCGCGACGGCCATCCGGACACGCTCGGCGTCCATCGTCTTGGAGACCGCGATGAGGAGCACGTGGTCAGGGGAGCGACCGGATCGCGCGCACGCTCGCGCCACAGCCTCCTGGACGCGCCCGAGGTTGGCGCGTATGTCCAGCATGAGTGGGGGGATTCTAGCACGCCCGCTCGGGCAGCGCCGCCACCGTGACCAGGCGGCCGGCGCCGCGCTCGCGGCGATAGGAGAAGAGCAGGTCGGGGCGGCATCCGGTGCAAAGCCGCAGTAGATCGACCCGTTCCGGCCGCACGCCGGCCCCGCTGAGCTGATGCAGGTTGGCCCGCCAGAGGTCGAGCATCCACTTCCCCGGGCCCTTGGGCGTCATCCACAGCTCCCAGGCACCCGGGAAGGCCGCCTCGAACCGCGCGACCACCGGGGCGTCCACCTCGTAGCAGCAAGGGCCGATGGAAGGCCCGATCGCGACCACCAGGTCCGCGGCCGCGCTCCCCGCCGCCACCAGCTCGGCGATGGCGGCGCGGGCCACCGACTGCACGGTGCCGCGCCATCCCGCGTGCACCGCGGCCAGCCGCCCGACCCGCGCGTCGTAGAGCACGATGGGCAGGCAATCGGCGGTGGAGATGACGAGCGGCAGCCCGCGGCGCGCCGTGGCGAGGGCATCGCCGTGGCCCGCGAAGCCGCCCCGTTCCGCGCGCAGCACCGCCGCCCCGTGGACCTGCTTGGCGAAGGCCGGCTGGGCGCCGAGCCCGCGCGGCGCCAGCAGCGGCGTCGCCTCGGGCCCGAACGGCGGGCGCGGCTCGGTCGGCCGCACCACCCCGGGGAAATGCCGCGTGGTGAACAGATGCGGCAGCCCGTGCTCCTCGAGCAGCCGAGAGGTCAGGAAACGCGGCGGATCGTCGTGCAAACGTGGAGCGAATGTCGTCACCCGGTCATTCTCTCACGGGAGCTGGGGGTGACGTACCGCCCTCCACCCTCTCCCCCGCGACGGGGGAGAGGGCAGGGTGAGGGGCGGCGAGAGACCGCGCGCCCTAGCCGGCCTGCCGCCGCAAGAACGCGGGCACGTCCAGGTCCTCCTCCACCGGCTCCTCGCCCTCCGCGCGGAGGTCGGCGATCCGCTTGCGCCAGTCCTTGGCGGGGGCCGGGCCACGCCGGCCCGGGGCGATCGGCACCACCTTGGAGCTGGGCAGCGTCGCTTCCTTGCGCTCGGTGAATCCGGTCGCGATGACGGTGATGCGCACCTCGTCGTGCAGGCTCTCGTCGATCACCGCGCCGAAGATGATGTTGGCCTCCTCGTGGGCGGCCTCCTGGACGATGCGCGCGGCCTCCTCGACCTCGTGGATGGAGAGGTCGGCCCCGCCCGTGAAGTTGATCAGGATGCCCCGCGCGCCCTCGATCGAGGTCTCGTCGAGCAGCGGACTCGCCACCGCCTTCTGGGCCGCGTCGAGCGCGCGGTTCTCGCCCTTGCCGAAGCCGGTGCCCATGAGGGCCATGCCCATGCCGGACATGATCGTACGCACGTCGGCGAAGTCGAGGTTGATGAGGCCCGGCACGAGGATCAGGTCCGAGATGCCCTGCACCGCCTGCAGCAGCACGGTGTCGGCAACCTTGAAGGCCTCGAGCAGCGGGGTGCCGCGATCCACCACCGCGAGCAGCCGCTGGTTCGGGATCGCGATCAGGGTATCCACCACCGCGCGCAGCTCGGCCATGCCCGCCTCGGCCTGGAGCGCGCGCTTGCGGCCCTCGAACGCGAAGGGCTTGGTCACCACCGCGACCGTGAGGATGCCGAGCTCCTTGGCCACCGAGGCCACGATCGGGGCGGAGCCGGTGCCGGTGCCGCCGCCCAGACCCGCGGTCACGAAGACCATATCGGCGCCTTCCAGCTCCTTCTTGATCGCCTCGCGGTCCTCGAGGGCCGCGTTCTTGCCGACTTCCGGATCGGAGCCCGCTCCGAGCCCCGAGGTGAGCCGCGCGCCGAGCTGGAGCTTGACCGGCGCGGGCGACGACTTGAGCGCCTGCAGATCGGTGTTGGCGACGATGAAGTCCACGCCGGTGAAGGAGGCTGCCATCATGCGGTTGACCGCGTTGGAGCCGCCCCCGCCGAGGCCGATTACCTTGATCTTCGCCGCCTCGCGCTCATCCTCCAGCTCGAACACCGGTCGCCGCCCCTGAGTGTGCTCCATCGAGTCCTCCTTCAATCGAGCTCGTGGTTGCCGCGCCCGGACGGGCGGCACGTTCGTGAAGAGCTCCGCCTGTCCGGCGGCGCGCGAAGGCTTCCCCTCGCCGCCTCCCTTAGAAGAGTTCCGCAAACCAGTCCCTCAGGCGCCGGCCGGTGCGACCGACCAGCGTACCGTCGTCCACTTCGGTGGGGCCGCCGCCCGTGCCGTGACCGCGCGCGCCGTAGAGCGCGAGCCCTACCGCGGTGGCGTGGATCGGGCTCTGCACCACGTCGGCGAGCCCGGAGAGCCCGGTGGGCACCCCGCGCCGCACCGGCATGTCGAAGATCTGCTCGGCCAGCTCGGGCACCCCGTGCATGATCGAGCTGCCTCCGGTGACCACCACCCCGCCCGCGGCCACGTCGTTGAGCCCGCCGCGCACGAGGTCGCGCGCGACCAGGGTGAAGATCTCCTCCACCCGGGGCTGGATGATCTCGGACAGGATCTGCCGCGAGAGCTGCCGCGCCTTGCGCCCGCCCACGCTCGGCACGTCCACCACCTCGTCCTCGCGCACGAGCGCGGTGAGCGCGCAGCCGTGGCGCTTCTTCAGCTCCTCCGCGTCCGCGGTCGGCGTGCGCAGGCCAACCGCGATGTCGTTGGAGATGTGGTCGCCGCCCAGCGGCAGGCTGCTCGTGTGCCACACCGCGGCGTCGCGGAAGAGGGCCACGTCGGTGGTGCCGCCGCCCAGGTCGATCAACAAGATGCCGAGCTCCTTCTCCTCGGCGGAGATCACCGCCTCCGCGGAGGCGAGCGGCTCGAGCACCAGATCCTGCACCTGCAGGCCCGCGCGGTTCACGCTGCGGACCACGTTGCGCACCGAGGTGGTGGCCCCGGTGACCAGGTGCACCTCCACCTCGAGCCGGACCCCGGACATGCCGAGGGGCTCCTTGACCCCGTCCTGGTCGTCCACCAGGAAGGTCTGGGGCAGCACGTGGATGATCTCGCGGTCCTGGGGCAGGTTGACCGCGCGGGCCGCGTCGAGCGCGCGTTCGATGTCGGCCTGGCTCACCTCGCGGTGCTTGCCGGAGACCGCCACCACCCCGCGGCTGTTGATGCCGCGGATGTGCCCGCCCGCCACTCCCGCGATCACCGACTGGATCTCGACCCCCGCCATCTCCTCGGCCTCGGCCACCGCGTGCTTGATGGACTCGACGGTGGAGTCGATGTTCACCACCACGCCCTTGCGCAGCCCGCGCGACGGGCTCACCCCGACGCCGATAATGTCGAGATTGCCGACCGGTGACCAGTCCGCGATGACGCAGCAGATCTTGGTCGTTCCCACGTCCAGTCCGGCGATGACCTGACGCACTCGGGATCTGGCCATTCCCCTCCTCACCTCGCCACGGTCTTGAGCACCACCTGATCGCGGAAGCGCAGATCGATCGCGCTGACCGACTCGCCTCCCGCCCGCACCTGGGCCAGCACGCCCTGCAGCCGGCCGAGCCGGGCCTCCCAGTCCTCCGCGCCCAGCCGCACCTCGACGCCCTCCACCGTGTAGAGCACGGGGCCGTCGGGCCGGCTCACATCGATCTCCGAGATCTGCCGGAGGAGCGCGGTCTCCGAGCGCAGCAGCACCCGCAGCAACGAGATCCCGGCGGCCACCCGCGGCGCGGGCGTCCCGTCGCCCGCCGCGAGATCGGCGGGGCTCAGCCCAGTGATCACCGGCGCCTGCGGCACCACCGCGCGCGTCTCCGCGCCCAGGCTCACGCCCTGCTCGTCGATCCAGTGCAGCCGGCCCGCGTGGGCGAGGGTGAAGGGCCGCCGCTCCTCCACCGCGACCGTGACCCGGTTGGGGAAGCGCCGGACCAGCTCGGCGCGGCGCACGAGCGGCAGCCCCTCCAGCCGCGCCACCACCGCGCTCCGGTCGAGCCGGAAGAGATTGGTGCCCGGGCCGATGCCGGAGGCCGCCACGATCTCCTCCGGCGTTAGCCGGCTCGCCCCCACCACCGCGACCTCGGTGATCGCGAAGCGGGGCGAGGTGAGCAGCCACCCCACCCCGGCCGCCCCCGCTCCGAGCACGGCCAGCGACACCCCGATCGGCACGACGCGCGCGGCGATCCAGCGCGCGCGCCGGCTCACCCGCCGCGCGAGCCGCACCCGGGACACGCGCTGGCGCGCCATCGCCCGGCCCCCCTCCGCGAGGTCCTCGACGCGGGCCCGCCCGCCTCGCGGCGAAATCACCGAGCTATGGGCTCTCATGAGCACCGGAACGAGGGCGGGCGCCGGAACGGAGATCCGCGCGCAGCGGCATGGTCCGGTGGGCCTCCCGGTTGTCCGCAGTTGGGGGAGTGCGGGGGCCATTTCCGGGCCCCCGCATTAGAAAGAAGAGCGGGTACAAGCTACCTCCCAAATGGTCATGCGGACGCCCAACCGCCATGTCCGCTAAATCTCTCCCATGGTCTTCATCTCGGGCTCGAGCGTGATGCCGAAGTGGTTGCGCACGCGATCGAGGGTGAGCTGCATCAACGCCTTGATGTCGGACGCGGCGGCGCCCCCGCGGTTCACGATGAAGTTGGCGTGCTTTGCCGAGATCTCGGCGCCGTTGAGGCGCTTGCCCTTGAGGCCCACCTTCTCGATGAGCCGGGTCGCGGTCTCGCCCGGGGGGTTCTTCCACACGCAGCCCACCGAGGCCAGGGCCAGCGGCTGGGTGGACTTCTTCTGCTTGAGCCGCTGCTTGATGTCCTTCTGGATCTCCGCGAACGGCCGCCGGTGCAGCTGCAGGCGCGCCCCGATGAGCACCGAGCCCTGCGGCGCGGCGAACATCCGGTAGCTGAACGAGCCCGCCCCCGGCTTGAACTCCCCCAGCGTGCCGTCCGGGTGCAGGAAGTAGACCGCGGAGATGAAGTCCGCGATGCCGCCGTCGGGCGTGCCCGCGTTCATCGCCACCGCGCCGCCCACCGTGGCCGGCACCCCGACCAGGCACTCGATGCCGCCCAGGTTCAGCGCGGCCGCCTCGCGGATCAGGGCCGAGAGGCTCACCCCCGCCCCGGCCACCGCCTCCTCGCCGTTGAACTCGGCGCGGCCGAGGCAGCCCTCGAGCTTGAGCACCACGCCGCGCACGCCGCGGTCGCTGACCAGCAGGTTGTTGCCGCCGCCGATGACGTCGATCGAGAGCTGCTCCCGCTCCGCGAACGACAGCGCGCAGCGGATGTCTTCCACGTCCTGGGGGACGATGAAGATGTCCGCCGGACCTCCGATGCGCAAGGAGGTATGGAAGCTGAGCGGCTCCTTGAATCGGACCTCGCCCCGGATCTCTCCCAGCATGCGTTATCTCCTCTTGGATGACGTGTCGGGATCGTCGCCGAGCCGCTGGAGCAGTTCCCCGCCCAGCTGGCCCACGTCGCCGGCCCCGAGAGTGAGCACGAGATCACCCGCTCTGGTGGATTCGCACAGGTAGTCGATGATGGCCGCCCGGTCGCCGCCGAGATAGAGCACCTCGCGGTGCCCGTGGGCCGCGATGCCGTCGGCCAGGTCGCGGGCGTGCACGCCGGGAATCGGCGCCTCGCCCGCGGCGTAGATGTCCATGACGATGAGGACGTCGGACTGGTAGAACGCGGTCAGGAAGTCATCGCGTAGGTGTTGCGTCCTTGAATAGCGGTGCGGCTGGAACACCGTGATCACGCGCCGGTCGAACCCCGCCTTGGCGGCGGCGAGGGTCGCCCGGATCTCCGCCGGGTGATGGCCGTAGTCGTCCACCACGAG
>DATFUK010000424.1:0-3902 GCA_035260865.1 Candidatus Methylomirabilota bacterium
TGAAGGAGACCCCGGGTGTCAAGTACTACACGGGTGTGGCCGGCTTCAGTTTGCTGAGCTTCGCGTACACGACGTATAACTCGTTCTATTTCGTCACGCTGGAGGATTGGGACCAGCGGAACAAGAAGGGACTCACCGCCGACGTCATCATTCGGGACCTGAATCGCCGGCTCGCCGGCGTTCCCGACGCGCAGGCGTTCGGCTTCGCGCCGCCCGTCATTCCGGGCATCGGCACGTCCGGCGGCGTGACGTTCATGCTGGAGGACCGGGCGGGCCGGGACCCCGAGTTCCTGGCCGAGAACACCGCGAAGTTCCTGGCGGCCGCGCGTCAACGCCCCGAGTTCGCTCTCCTCTTCACCACGCTGCTGCCGAGCGTGCCGCAGCTCTTCGCGGAGGTGGACCGGGACAAGGCGCTCAAGCAGGGCATCAATCTCGCCTCCGTCTACCAGACGCTCCAGGCGTTCCTCGGTGGTGCCTTCGTGAACTACTTCAACCGGTTCGGGCGGGTCTGGCAGACGTACGTCCAGGCCGAGGGCGACTTCCGCACTCGGGCCGAGAACATCGGCCAGTTCTACGTGCGGAACGGAAATGGAGAGCCGGTGCCCCTGTCCACGCTGGTCACGATGCGGCAGGTCAACGGCCCGGAGTTCACCGTCCGGTTCAACGAGCATCGCGCCGCGCAGATCAACGGGACCCTTGCGCCTGGCTACACCACCCAGCAGGGGATGCGGGCGCTGGAGGAGGTCTTCGCGCAGACGATGCCCCGCGACATGGGTTTCGACTATATGGGCATGTCGTTCCAGGAAAAGGTGGCGGCGGAGGGCATCCCCGCGGCCGCCGTCTTCGGGTTCTCGCTGCTGGTGGTGTTCCTGCTCCTCGCGGCCCAGTATGAGAGCTGGACCCTGCCTTTCGGCGTCCTCCTCGGCACGCCCATCGCCGTCTTGGGCGCGGTCTCGGCGCTCTGGCTCCGCCGCTTCGACCTCGACGTCTTTTCCCAGATCGGCCTGATCATGGTGATCGGCCTCGCGGCCAAGAACGCCATCCTCATCGTGGAGTTTTCCAAGGACGAGTACGAGCGCGGCACGTCGCTCTTCGAGGCCGCACTGGCCGGGGCACGGCTCCGGCTCCGCCCCATACTCATGACCGCGTTCGCTTTCATCTTCGGCGTCCTGCCGCTGGTGATCTCCCAGGGGGCGGGCGCCCGCTCGCGCCAGATCCTGGGCACGACGGTCATCGGGGGAATGCTCGCGGCGACCCTCATCGCCATCTTCATTATCCCGGTCACCTTCTACGTCAGCGAGCGCCTCGGCCGTAAACCCGAGAAGGCGGCCGTGCCTCCCGGCGCTCCCGCGCCGATCCATGGGGGAGCGGGAGAGGATCCCTCTCCTGGGCACCCATGAGGCTCGACACGAGTCGTTGGCTCGTCGCCGGGATGGTCATGGCCGCGCTCCTGGCTGGCTGTGCGATCGGACCCGACTACAAGCGGCCGCCGGTGGCCGAACCCCCGGTGTTCCGCGGCCAGGCCACGGCCGAGGCCGCGTCGCTCGCCGACCTGCCCTGGTGGGAGGTGTTCCAGGACCCGATCCTGAAGAACCTGATCACAGAAGCGCTCGGTAGCAACTACGACGTGAACATCGCGGCAGCGCGGGTGCAGGAGGCGCGGGCCCAGGTCGGTGTCGCCCGCTCCGAGTACTTCCCGGCCATCGACTATAACGTGGGGGCGCAGCGGAGCCGCTTCAGCGGCGCCTTGCTGGGTCTGCCCGGCGGAGAGCCCTCGACCAGGAATCTCTACCACGGCTGGCTCACCGCGTCGTGGGAGATCGACATCTGGGGGCGCATCCGTCGCTCGAACGAGGCGGCGCGCGCGAGCCTTCTCGCCACCGAGGACGCCCGGCGCGGGGTATGGCTGACCCTCGTCAGTGACCTAGGCCAGGCTTACTTCGAGCTCCTGGCGCTCGACGTGCGGCTCCAGATCGCCCGGAGCAGTACCCAGGCCTACCGGAATACCTACGATTTGTTCCAGGATCGACTCAAGGGGGGTGTCGCCTCGAAGCTCGAGACGTCGCGGGCCGAGGGCGCCCTCGGCTCCGCGGAGGCGAGCATCCCCCAGCTCGAGAGCGATATCGTCGCGAAGGAGAACCAGATCAGCATCCTGCTGGGTCGGAGCCCCGGTCCGGTACCACGTGGGATGCCGATGTACGAGCAAGCGGTGGTGCCGACAGTGCCGGCCGGGTTGCCGTCGGCGCTGCTCGAGCGCCGGCCGGACCTCCGGCAGGCGGAGCAGAAGCTCGTCGGCGCCAATGCCAACATCGGCGTGGCCAAGGCGGCGTTTTTCCCGCAGCTGAGCCTGACCGCCCTCTTCGGCCGGGCGAGCCCCGAGGTGTCGGCCCTCACGGGCGGCACCGCAACCATCTGGGCCGTCGCGGGCATGCTGTCCGGACCGATCTTCGAGGGAGGCAAAAATCTCTCGAACTACCGGGTCGCCAAGGCGCAGTGGGAGCAGGTCAAGCTCCAGTACGAGCAGGAGGTGCTCACCGCGCTCCGGGAGGTCTCGGATGCCCTCACCCTGCTGGGCAAGCTGAGCGAGGCCGAGACGGGGCAGGAGCGGTCGGTGAAGGCGCTCCAGCAGGCCGCCGAGCACGCCATGGACCGGTATCGGCAGGGATTCGCCAGCTATTTCGAGGTGCTCGAGGCCCAGCAGCAGCTCTACCCGGCGCAGAACGTACTGGCCCAGATCCGGCGCGACCGGCTCCTCGCGCACGTGCAGCTCTACAAGGCGCTCGGAGGCGGCTGGAGCCTGACCGATGCCGAGTGGAACGCGAAAGGAAGCGGCGGCTGAATGCTGCCGACGACGACGACGGAGAAAGGGTCTAGTGATGAGCGACGAGCGTGACGTTCAACAGGTCATTGCGAAATATGTCCGTGCGGTCGACCGCCGGGACGGCGTTGCTTTGGCGGAACTGTTCATTCCAAACGGTAAGGTCACGATCTTCTATACCAATGGCGGGAAAGAGGAGTTGATCGTGGAGCTGGCCGGGCGAGAGGTCATAGGGAATGCCATGTCAAACTTGATGAAGGCGCATCCTGCTCGCGGCTGGAGCCACCATACCACCTTCGATACGATCATCGAGGTCGATGGCGAACGCGCCACCGTAGACGCGCAATTCATCGTTTACACCGTCGTGGGTGCCGAGAAGCCGGCGGAGGGTTGGCCCGAAAGCACGCTGGGGATCCAGGGGACGATCACGCCGATCGACTCGGGATACTTTCGCTCCACTCTTGGAAGGAACAACGACGGCTCGTGGAGGATCGCCGAGCACCGCATAGACCACGATATGCCGTTCGCAACTCCGGGGAAGTGACCATGAGAGCTATGACCTACGATCACGATGGCTGACCGGGGCCCGGGCGTGAGGGCCGCGGACAGGCTTGGGCAAAGCCCAAAGGTCATCTGCTCCCGTTCTGCTCCCATATCAGCCCGAAATGTCCTCGAACGCGAGATACGTAGGGCCACCAGTAAAGAACCGACAACTGCTCATCGTTCCGGACATTCCACGCGAGATCAGAGGGTTGCCGACACGGCCTCAAGGCAACTCATAACCCAAAGGTCGCTGGTTCAAATCCGGCCCCCGCGACCATGAACGACGAGGGGTTAACCGTCGTCGAAGCCGCTAACCCCTTTCGTTTACCCAGACTCACCCAGGAATGGGTCGGCGGCCGGCCGCGAGGGAGGCGCAAAACCGTGGCTCGAAGGCGGCGGCCCGGACTCGACCCCGCCCCGATCGACCGGGTTTAGGACTTCGGGCACGGGGACCGCGAATCTACATCAGTTAGGAATCGCCTCAAGGCGCGCCGGAATGCTCTTGTGCCACGGCGTGCCGACCCACGGATCGCGATCTTCG
>DATFUK010000425.1:0-3212 GCA_035260865.1 Candidatus Methylomirabilota bacterium
GCACGTCGTGGAACGCCACCTGGGCCGCGAACTTGAGGCGCGAGGGCTCGTGCTGGCAGTAGTCGTGGGTCCAGTCGTTGTGCGCGCGGGCCAGCGCGGACGCCACCGCCGGGTCGAGCTCGTCGTGCATGAGCACCTGCCGCCCGCGCGTGCCGTAGAGGACGGCCACGTCGATGCCTTCGATGTCCATGGCCTGGACGTGTGACTCCGCATCGTACCCGCGCGCGTGGGCGATCCCGTAGTGCGGCGAGCGCGCGAAGGCGCGCTGGTGGAGATCCTTGCCGACCACCGCGGTGCGCGCGCGCTTGGACATCTCGCCGAGCTCGAGATCGCCGATCTTGATGACCGGCTGGTTCGGCGAGTTCTCGCTGGAGCGAAGGAACTGCGGCGCGAACGGCTTGAACCGGGCGTCGAGATAGCGCTCCCAGAGGCCGTCGGGCTCCATCGTGTGGAGGTCCGAGTCCATGACCTTGAAGCCGTTCTTCATCGCGGGGCCCTCCTCGTGGGCCCGAGGATCAGCCCGGAGCGCGGCAACGTCAAGGGGGAACCCGCCGGTTCCATCGGACCGCGTAGACGACCACCCCGGCGACCAGTCCCACGATCACGGCGAGGGCGGCCCAGCGCTCCACCCGGTGCACGTCGGCCAGGACGGCGTAGATCTGGTCCGTGAAGAAGTAGGCGAGCCCGAAGACGAACGGGACGCTCACCGCGGCCGCCCCCGCGTCGGCCACGAGGAACTTCCAGAACGGCACCCGCGCGATGCCCGCGGTCAGGAACGCGGCCGCGCGGAGGCCGACGACGTGGCGCGCCATCGCGATCGTCTTCATGGCGTGCTCGTGGTACGCCGCGACCAGCATTGCCTCGCGCGCCGGGGTCAGCACCCAGCGGACCACGCGCCAGGCGAGGACGCGCTCGCCCCAGCGCCGGCCGACCCAGTAGAGCACCATGTCGCCGGACAGCACCCCGAGCAGGCAGATCGGCAGCGCCAGCCACCACCGCGCGAGCCCTTCGTGGCTGAGAATGCCGGCGGCGGCGATCGGCATCTCCTCCGGGATCGGCACTCCCAGGCTGCCGAGCAGCAGGGCGACCAGGATGCCGGTGTAGGTGGACCGGGCGAGCAGTTCCTGGAGGATGAGCATCGGCCGTGCGGTTAGCGTAACACTGGGTTTGTGGGGGGCGTTGTGGCACACTCCGGCCGACCACCATGCGCGATCCCGACGCCCTGATCTCGACCGACGACCTGGCCGCCCGGCTCGGGCAGCCCGGGCTGCGGGTCTACGACTGCACGACGTACCTCGATCCGCCCGATCCCGGCTCGGAGGACCCCTACAAGGTGGTGTCGGGCATGAAGACCTTCGTGGCCGGACATGTCCCGGGGGCCGACTTCCTCGACCTCGAGGGGGAGCTCTCGGCGACCGACACGAAGCTCAAGTTCACGATGCCGCCGCCCGGGCACCTGGCGCGCGCCTTCGGCCGGCACGGCCTCGGCGACGGCGCCCGCGTCGTGCTCTACAGCATCGGCTCCATGATGTGGGCCACCCGGGTCTGGTGGATGCTCCGCGCGCTCGGCTTCGACGGCGCGGCGGTGCTGGACGGCGGCTTCGACCGATGGCAGGCGGAGGGCCGCGCGATCGAGACGGGCGAGCCGAAGGGCTATCCACCCGCGACGTTCACACCCCGTCCGCGCCCGGGGCAGTTCGTCGACAAGGCCGCGGTCCGGGCCGCGATCGGCGATGCCGGCACGGTCACCGTGAACGCCCTCCGCCCGCAGTCCTACCAGGGTCTGGAGCCGTCGCCCTACGGCCGGCCGGGTCGCGTGCCGGGATCGGTCAACGTGCCCTCGGCGACCCTGATCGATCCCGCGAGCAAGCGCTTCGTCTCACCCGCCGAGGCGCTGGCCAAGTTCACCGCCGCCGGCATCTCCCCGGACAAGCACGTGATCGCCTACTGCGGCGGCGGCATCTCCGCCACGATCGATCTCTTCCTGCTGCACCAGCTCGGGTTCGACGACCTCACGTTGTACGACGGCTCGATGGGCGAGTGGGCCAAGGACCCGAGTCTGCCGATCGAGACCGGCTAGCGCGCTAGCGGCGCTTGAAGGCCGGCATCACCTGCGCCGAGAAGCGCTCGAGCTGCTCGAGGATCACCGCCTGCGGCGTGCCGACCGGCTGGCCCACGTTGACGACCTCGAGGCCGGGATACTTGTGCTGGATCTCCATGAGCTGCTCGGTGACCTGCTCCGGCGGCCCGATCAGCCATGAGCCCGCCTTGACCGCATTGCGCAGGGTCGGCAGGTTGGCCTGGCGCACCCGCTTCGGGTCGGCGACCGCGTCGATCTGCTCGGGGGTGAGCCCGGGCACGAAGCCGAGCGGGGCGAACATCTTGATGTTCTCCTCGAAGAACGGGGTGGCCTCCTTGATGCCCTGGTCCACGCTGTCGGCGATGTGGAACGAGAACCCGATGCAGAGGCCCTCGCCCGGCTCGCCCTCCCGTCCCGCGCGGGCGCGGGCCTCGCGGAAGGCGTGGACCACCTTCTCGTTGGCCCCGCCCGGCGCCGCGCCGCCGCCGATGATGCCCCGGATGTCGTGCTTGGCCATGAAGTCGAGCGCCCGCGCGCTCGCGCTGACCACCGGCTGCCAGCACTCGACCGGCAGCGTCTTCGGCCGCGGCACCAGCGTGATCTCCTCGAGCTCGTAGCCGCGGTAGGGGACCCGCGGCGGGATCGTGTAGTGCTTGCCCCGGTGCGCGAAGGCGCGCTGGTTGAACGACGTCATGATGAGATCGACCTGCTCCTCGAACAGCTCGCGGTTGGCGTTCTGATCGAGCAGCGGCGCCCCGAAGGCCTCGACCTCGCGGGTGTGGTAGCCGCGCCCGACCCCGAACACCACCCGGCCGTTGGTCAGCCAGTCGACGGTGGCGAAGTCCTCGGCCATCCGGATCGGGTGCCACATCGGGGCGATGTTGAAGCCGCAGCCGACCCGGATGTTCTTGGTGAGGTGGCAGAGGTGCAGGGCCAGCATCAGCACGTTCGGGATGCACTCGTAGCCTTCTCGCTGGAAGTGATGCTCGGCGAGCCAGAAGACGTCGTAGCCGGTCCGGTCCATTAGCTTCGCGATGGCCTCGCTCTTGGGGAACACGGTGGCCAGCCGCTCGTCGGACAGCCAGCGGTCGTTCGCGGGTGTGCCGTCGAACCCCTCGTCGTCCAGATCCAC
>DATFUK010000426.1:0-5270 GCA_035260865.1 Candidatus Methylomirabilota bacterium
TCCTGGGGCGGGCGAGCCCGGAGCAGGTCGAGGGCCTGACCCGCTATGGGCTCGACATCGGGATCGCGTTCCAGATCAGCGACGACTCGCTCGACTTCGTCGCGGACCAGGCGCGGCTCGGCAAGGCGGTCGGCGCCGACCTGAAGGAAGGCAAGCGCACGCTGCCCCTGATCGCCACCATCGAGCGGGCGGGGCCCGCGGACCGGGACCGGATCCACACCCTGCTCAGGCAGCCCGCGCTGACGCTCGAGGAGATCGAGGAGATCCGGCGGCTCGTGGTCAAGCACGCGGGGGTGGAGTACGCGCTCGAGCGGGCCCACGAGTACGCCCAGAGCGCCAAGGCCGCGCTCCGGTCCTTCCCGAGCTCGGACGACAAGGAGACCCTGGTCCTGGTCGCGGACTTCGTCGTCGATCGCGACCGCTAGGCCTTGCCGGGCCTGATCACCCTCACCACCGACTTCGGGCTGCGCGATCCCTTCGTGGGGATCATGAAGGGCGTGCTGCTGTCGATCTGCCCGTCGGCGCGGCTGGTGGATCTCACCCACGAGGTGCCTCCCCACGATGTCCTCGCCGGGGGCCTCGCCCTCGAGGCGGCCGCTCCGTTCTTTCCCGCGGGAACCGTCCACCTGGCCGTCGTGGACCCGGGCGTCGGGACCGCGCGGCGGCCCATCGCGATTCGCGCGAGCGGGTCCTACCTCGTCGGGCCGGACAACGGCCTGTTCACGTTCGCCCTCGAGGGCGCGGGCTGGACGGCGGTGTCGCTCACCGCTCCCGAATACCGCCTCGCCGAGGTCAGCCGGACCTTTCACGGACGCGACGTCTTCGCGCCCGCAGCCGCCTACCTGGCCTCGGGTGTCCCGCTCGAGCGCCTCGGCCCGGCGGTGACCGACCCGGAGCGCCTCCGCCGCGCCGGCTGCCGGCTGGAGGGCGCCGAGCTGGTGGGGGAAGTGCTGGACGCGGACCGCTTCGGCAACCTGCTCACCTCGATCCCGGGCGCGCGGCTCGCCGAGATCGCGGGGGCCGGCGCGATCGCGCTGGAGGTGGCGGGGCGTCGCCTGCGCGGGCCGGTGAGCGCCTACGCCGAGGGCGGCGAGGGAGAGCCGGCCGTCATCGTCGGCTCGACGGGCCGTCTCGAGATCTTCGTGAAGGGTGGCAGCGCGAGGGACCTTCTCGGGGCGGGCCGCGGCGCGATCGTGCGCGTGACGCGGGCCGGGTGAAGCCGCGCTTCAGGAGCCCGCGGCCGGCTTGGTCGTGGTCGCGGCCGGTTTCGTCGAGGAGGAAGCGGAGCTGCCGCCACCGTCCGTGCTAGACTTACTCTCCGATGACGCCGCCGGCTTGGATTCGGCGCTTCCGCCATCTCCCTTCGAGGCCGAGTCCTTCCCCGCCGATTCTTTGCCGGATGATTCTTTGCTGGAGGATTCTTTGCCGGACGATTCTTTGGACGTCGACTCCTTTGCCTTCTTCCGCGACTCGGACGGGTAGTCGGTGACGTACCAGCCCTCGCCCTTCAGGATGAACGGCGCCGCCGACAGCAGCCGGTGGATCGGCCCACCGCAGACGTCGCAGGTCACGAGCGCCGGCTCCGTGATGCGCTGCTTCACTTCGAAGACACGCGGGCAGCGCGGGCACTCGTATTCGTAGGTTGGCATGAAACAAAGGAATACATGGCGATCATGAGGGTGTCAAGGAGCGCGTCGGTGCTGGCCCTGTCCCTGGCCGCGCTGTTGCCCGCGTGCGCGAGCACGACGCCCGACGACGAGATCCGCACGCTCGAGGCGCGCGCCTCCTACGAGGCGGGCGTGAAGAGCATCTCGGAGGGACGAATCTCGCTCGGCCTGTCCTCGCTCCGGCAGGCCGTCGAGATCGAGCCGCGCAATTCGCTCTATCACAACGCGGTCGGCGCGGTGCTGCTCAACATCGGCCGGCACGCGGATGCGCAGGCCGAGTTCCAGAAGGCGGTGGAGCTGGACCCGACCTACGCCGACGCGTACCACAACCTGGGCTCCGCGTACGCCGAGCAGGCCAAGTGGGACGACGCGATCGTCGCCTACCGCCGCGCTCTCGCCCAGACCATCTACAACCGGCCGGAGGCCACCTACAACAACCTCGGCTACGCCTACTGGGCGCTCGATCGCCGCAAGGAGGCCGAGGAGGCGTTCCGGGCGGCGCTCCAGCTCGACTCCCGGCTCGTGCCATCGCATTTCTGGCTCGGCGTGCTGCTCCAGAAGGAAGGCAGGCAGGCGGAGGCCACCGCCCACCTGCGGGCCGCCCGGGACCTCGAGCCGGCCTCCATGCTCGGCAAGCGGGCCGATGAGGTGCTGAAAGCGATGGGGCCAGAGCCCAAGTAGCTGATTTACTTGACGTTATTATCAGATTTCCCCGCCGGATTTTTCCTTGACCGGTAAACTGGGTTTGCGGTAAAAAGGTCAAGCATTTTCCTATTCTTTCTCCCAAGGAGGTGACAAGGGAAAACACCCGTCTCTCCAGAAGTACCGTCGTCGCGCGTACCGCGGGAAGTCAGGAAGCACACGTTGCAGGAATGCACGTCATCCACCTGATTGAGGAGAAGTCTCAATGAAAAGGACGAGTCTTGCCGTCCTGATGCTCGCCTTGGCCCTCGTGGCCCTGGCGGCGCCCATGGCATTCGCCCAGGCGCCTGCCCCGAAGGTGACCATCAACGGCCTCATCGACAACGTCACGTCGTACTCGCAGAACATGGCCAACTACAACGGCGGTGTGCTCAACCGCCACCACAGCATGTGGTACTACCGCACCCGCGGCCGCTTCGACATCATTGGCGAAGTCGGCAAGGCCAAGGGTGTCCTGGGCCTCGAGCTCGACCACGTGTTCGGTCAGGCCGGGTCCAATGACTCGACCATCGTCAACGCCGGCGCCGCGGCGACAACCGCGGTGCAGACCGGTTTCGGCACGGACGGCAGCTTCGACCTCAACACGGACTCCCGCGGCATCATCGAGATCAAGTGGCTGTACGTCGAGTTCCCCGTGCCGCTGATCCCGATTCCCACCACGGCGCGCCTGGGCGCTCAGCCCTTCGGCGGGCTGGCCAACTACAAGCTGGCCGTCTACGCCTCGGGTGACTTCCCCGGCGTGAGCATCACCAGCCAGATCACCCCGAATTTCAAGCTCGTCGGCACCTACGTCCAGGTCGAGGAGAACCTCGTCGGGACGGGATCGAAGAATGGCTTCACCAAGGCGGCGGGCGTTCTGTCCACCCAGAACCGCGGTGACGACTTCGCCTACATCATCGCGCCGGAGATCACGCCCTTCAAGGGCCTGGACATCAAGCCGATGTTCTCGATGTTCTACGCCGCGGGCACCACGAACGGTAGCGCCCGTCGCGGCGTGGGCGGTCTGAACACGTCGACCCAGTACAGCGCCCTGACCGGCGACTCGCACGGCGCCATCAACGAGTACCGCTACACGGTCGGTGTCGACTCGCGGCTGCGGATGGGGCCGTTCTCGCTCGATCCGACGGTCATGTACCAGTTCGGTAACAAGGCCGTGATCGCTCCCAGGGGCACTGATAACGCGGCTGCGATTGCCGCATTCACCTCGAGCGGTGCGGTGCCTGGCCGCATCTACCACCCGAACCTGGATGCGTGGCTCGTAGACATCCGAGCCGGGTTTCAGCTGGGACCCCTGCTTCTTGAGGGCCTCGGCATGTACACCACGGGTAACAGCAGGCGCAATAACACGCTCGGCAGGGTCGGGTACTACCAGGTGCTGAACACGGACACGGGCTACCTGGCCGACTGGGGTCCCAACCTCACGGCCCTGGGCATCGACTACCTGAACGCCCACAACGAGGCGGCTGGTGTAGTCGGCTACCTCGGCAACCAGATCGGTTATGACAAGTTCGGCCGCATTCAGTTCGGCGCCAAGGCCACTTATGCCATCACGCCCGACCTGAGCATCTCGGCCCTTGGAGACGCCATCTGGACGGCAACGAAAGTGGATCGTAACGCCACGCCAGTTAGCGGAGCCGGCCTCGTGCCGGTGTTCGTTGGTCCGCAGGCGCGTGATGATAGCCGCTACCTCGGGACCGAGGTGAACCTCCTCCTCACCTGGCGGTTCGCCCCGGGTCTCACCTGGGATAACCAGTTCGGCTATCTGTTCCCCGGAAAGGCATGGGATTCGCTGACGGATCCCGGCTTCGCTCGAAACGTCAAGGAGCCGTTCATGCTCACCTCTCGCGTCCGCTTCACGTTCTAACACGCGAGACCGCAGAAGCTTCGGGCCCGGGGGGGAACCCCCGGGCCCGTTGTCTTTTCACCGTTTCTTGCCGCCACCCGGTAGGCGACGTATAGTCACGCTCATGTGGATGTTTCTCGTCGGCCTGCTCCTGATCCTGGGACTCGCAGGTCAAGCGAATGCCGCCGAGTACCGGCTGCAGGTCGCCAATCTCTACCGTGATGCCTTCGCCCACTACTTCGACGGGCCGATCGGCACCGGCTCGGGCGACCTGGTCATGGAGCGCCTGGGGCGGGACCTGGACACGGACCGGGGGATCCCGAGCGGCGCCCTCCTCTATGATCGGACCTTCCGGTACGGCTGGGACGCCGTGGCCGGGTCGTTTCGAGCCGTCAAGGTGATCGCCGAGATCAAGCCGGCGGAGGGCGCCCGGCGCTGGGACGAGGTGGTCTGGACGGGTAATCCGGGTGAGCGGAGCGTCTGGGTGATCGCCCCGACGACGACCCGGACCCAGGAAGTGATGCACGTCGCACTCCAGGGCGTGCCGGTCGCCGCGGGCGAGTCTCCCGCGCTGCGCCACTACCTGCCCTATCGGGTGACCGGCTCGCCGACTCCCCAGACCGCGGTGACTTACCCGCTCGACCTCGTGCGGTTCTACGAGGACCGGGGACCTGCCCTGTGGGACCGGTTCCTCTCTCGATCGACCGGGCTCGGGCAGGGGATCGCCGCCATCGTCGGCGAGAGCTCCAACCCCTTGTTCGCGGACTGGGTCTACATCGTCATCCAGCATCCACCCCAGGCGACGACCTTCAAGGCTGTGGTGGCCTGGGAGCGACGGCGTGGCGCCGACCGCCCCAACCTCGAAGGAACCTCGCCGAGGGACTGAGGGACTGATGAGCCGACCCCTCCGCGACATCGCAGCGTTGCTGCTCCTGGCCGTCTTCGCGGCGGGGAGCGCCTCGGCTCAGTCGCCGGGCACGCCGACGCCGCCGCCTGGTCCGGCCAGCTCGGCCCCGATGACCGCCCTGGTGGAGCAGCTCCTGGACCTCTTCCCCAAG
>DATFUK010000427.1:0-10302 GCA_035260865.1 Candidatus Methylomirabilota bacterium
CCCACCAGCGGATCTTTCCCGCCCGTCGCGATGCCCTGCCGCAGGTCGAGACCTTCCTGGCCGAGGTGTGCGCGGCCGCCGAGCTCGACCGCGCGATGTGCCTGCGGGTCACCCTGCTGGTGGAAGAGCTCTTCACCAACACGGTGGTGCACGGGCACGGCGCGGACAGTGACGCGCCGGTGCGGCTCGACTGCGAGGTGGCGCCCGGCCGTCTCACGCTCGTCTACGAGGACACCGGCCCGCCGCACGATCCCTTCGCGGCGGTCGCGAGTCCCGACCCGGCCGCGGACGTGAAGGACCGGCCGGTGGGCGGGCTCGGCGTGCTCCTCGTCTCCGGTATGGCCAAGCGCGCGGAATATCAGCGGGCCGGCGACCGCAATCGCATCTCGCTCGTGTTCGGCTCCGCCTAGGCATCCCGCGCGCTCCCTGCTACCATCCCCCGCGGAGGTCTCCCCATGAACTGGAAGTCCGAGATGGACGAGCTGAAGCGCCGCGAGGAGTTCGCGGAGGGGCTGGGCGGCGCGGAGCGGGTGAAGCGGCAGCACGACGGCGGGCGCTACACGATTCGCGAGCGCATCGACCGGCTGGTGGACCCGCAGAGCTTCCACGAGATCGGAAAGATCGCCGGGAAGGCCTCCTACGACGCCCAGAACGATCTCAAGGAGCTGACCCCGTCCAACTTCGTCTTCGGCCGCGCGCGGCTCGACGGCCGCCCGGTGGTGGTGGGCGGCGATGACTTCACGGTGCGGGGCGGCTCGGCGGACGCGACGATCAAGGGTAAGCACAACCAGTGCGAGCAGATGGCCAACGAGCTGCGGCTGCCCCTGATCCGCATCGTCGAGGGCTCGGGGGGCGGCGGCTCCGTGAAGACCATCGAGACCACGGGACGCGCCAACGTGCCCGGGGTGTCCGGCTGGGAGTGGGTGGTGAACAGCATCGGCACGGTGCCGCGGGTGGCCCTGGGCCTGGGCTCGGTGGCCGGCCTCGGCGCCGCGCACCTCGCGGCCGCGCACCTGTCGGTGATGGTGAAGGACAAGTCGGCGCTCTTCGTGGCCGGCCCGCCGGTGGTCGAGCGCCTCGGCCAGAAGCTCACCAAGAACGAGCTCGGCGGCTGGCAGATCCAGCTGAAGGCGGGCGCGGTCGACCAGGCGGTGGACACCGAGGAGGAGGCCTTCGCGGTCGCGCGGCGCTTCCTCTCCTACCTGCCGTCGTCCATCTACGAGCTGCCTCCGCGCGGCCCGCAGACCGACGATCGGGAGCGCCGCGAGGAGTGGCTGTCGGACGCGGTGCCGCGCGACATCCGCAAGCCGTACAAGATGCGCGCGATCGTGGAGGCGGTGGTGGACCGCGGGTCGTTCTTCGAGATCCAGCCGCTCTACGGGCGCGCGATCATCACCGGCCTGGCGCGGCTGGACGGCTGGCCGGTCGCGGTGCTGGGCAGCGATCCCTACTTCTACGGCGGCGCCTGGACCGCGGATACCTGCCAGAAGGTGGAGCGCTTCGTGGACTTCGCGCAGACCTTCCACCTGCCGGTGGTCTACCTGGTGGACTGCCCGGGCTTCCTGATCGGGCTCGAGGCCGAGCAGACCGGCACCATCAAGCAGGGCGTGCGCGCGATGTCCGCGATCTGGCAGTCGACCATGCCGTGGTGCGCGGTCATCATCCGCAACGTGTTCGGAGTGGCGGGGGCCGCGCACAAGCCGGGGGCACGCTACGGCCCGCGTTACGCTTGGCCGTCGGGGCGCTGGGGCTCGCTCCCGCTCGAGGGCGGGATCGAGGCGGCCTACCGAGCCGACATCCAGGGGGCCGACGATCCGGCCGCGAAGATGATCGAGATCGAGGAGCGGCTGCAGAAGCTCCGCTCGCCCTTCCGCTCCGCGGAGGCCTTCTGGATCGAGGAGATCATCGACCCGCGCGCCACCCGCCCGCTGCTCTGCGAGTTCGCCGAGCTGGCCGCGCCGCTGCGCGAGACGGGTCCGTCCACCCATCGCATGCGGCCGTAGGAGGAGCCGTCTCCATGGCGTACAAGGCCTTCGATCTCACCGGCAAGACCGCGATCGTGACCGGTGGCAACAGCGGCATCGGCCTCGGCATGGCGGAGGCGATGGCCCACGCGGGCGCCTCGGTCTGCATCTGGGGCACCAACGAGGACAAGAACGTGCACGCCCTCGCGCGGCTGCACGCGATCGGCGGGAAGGCCCTCGCGCTCCGCTGCGACGTGAGCGACGAGGCGGCGGTCGAGCACGCATTCGCGGAGACCGTGTCCACCCTCGGCGGAGTCGACGCCTGCTTCGTCAACGCGGGCGTCTCCGGCCGCGGCGGCGCGGCGAGCTTCGCGGAGATGACCACCGAAGAGTGGCACCGGGTGCTGGCCGTGAACCTCGACGGGGCCTTCTTCACCCTGCGCGCGGCCGCGCGGCACATGACCGCGCGCGGGGCGGGCGGCTCGCTCGCGGTCACCGCGAGCCTCGCCGCGCTCGAAGGCTCGCCGCTCAGCGCCCACTACGCGGCCAGCAAGGGCGCGATGCTCTCGGTGATGCGCGCGCTCTCGGTCGGCCTCGCGCGGCACAAGATCCGCGTCAACGCGATCGTGCCCGGCTGGATCGATACGCCGATGACCGAGAAGGCGGTCCACGGCGACGTCTTCAAGACGCGCGTGCTCCCGCGGGTGCCGGTGCGGCGCTGGGGCACCGGCAACGACTTCGGCGGCATCGCGGTGTACCTGGCGAGCGACGCGAGCAGCTACCACACCGGCGACACCTTCGTCATCGACGGCGGCTACGCCATCTTCTAGAACCCTCTCCTCTCGGGGGTGAGGGCGGTCGCCTACCGGAGCCGCACCGGCTCCTCCGCCCGCCACTGCCCGGGCGGCAGCGTGCCGAGCGCGTAGGGCCCGATCGCGACCCGGATCAGGCGCAGGGTCGGATGCCCCACCGCCGCGGTCATGCGCCGGACCTGCCGGTTGCGCCCCTCGCGGATGCCGATCTCGATCCACGCGGTGGGAATCGCCGCGCGGTGGCGGATCGGCGGATCGCGCGGCCAGAGCCGGGGCGGCTCCGCGATGAGCCGCGCGCGCGCCGGCCGCGTGCGCCCGTCCTTCAGGACCACGCCGGCGCGGAGCTTCTCGATCGCGTCCTCCGCGGGCGCCCCTTCCACCTGGGCCCAGTAGGTCTTCTCGACGCCGTGCCGCGGCTCGGCCAGGCGCGCCTGGAGCGCGCCGTCGTCGGTGAGCAGCACGAGCCCCTCGCTGTCGTGATCGAGCCGTCCCGCCGGGTAGACCCCGGAGACCGAGACGTAGCGGGCGAGCGTGGGCCGGCCTTCCGTGTCGGTGAACTGGCACAGCACGCCGTAGGGCTTGTTGAGGAGGAGCAGCTTCACTCGGGCTCGAGGGCCGCCATCTGCCGCGGGTCGAGCTCGAGCCAGACCTTCTCGTCCACCTCGAAGACCTCGTGCGGGCGCGCGGTCACTCGCAGCGCGAGCGCGCTGTCCGCCGGGCGTACCGTGTAGTCCCAGTGCTCGCCCAGGTACGCCCGCTGGGTGACCTGGCCCGGAACCACGCTCGCGCGATCCGCCGCGGGCGGCGGCTGGCGGTGCAGCACGATGGACTGTGGCCGCAGCGAGAAGCTCACGCGGCCCGCGAGCGCGGCCGGCTCCGGGAAGGCGCCCCGGGCGATCGCGAAGCGATCGAAGACGACCTCCTCGCCGCGCACCAGGCCCTCCAGCAGGTTGGTGCGCCCGATGAAGCCGGCCACGAAGCGGGTGCGGGGACGCGCGTAGAGCGCGCGCGGGGCGTCCACCTGCTCGATCCGGCCCTGGTTCATGACCGCGATGCGGTCGGAGGCCACCATCGCCTCCGCCTGGTCGTGGGTCACGTACACCGTGGTGATGCGGAACTCGTCGTGCAGGCGGCGGATCTCGTAGCGCATCTCCTCGCGCAGGTTGGCGTCGAGGTTGCTCAGCGGCTCATCGAGCAGCAGGACCGCCGGCTGCACCACGATCGCGCGGGCCAGGGCCACGCGCTGCTGCTGGCCGCCCGAGAGCTCTTGCGGGTAGCGCCCGGCCAGGTGGCCCATCTGCACCACGTCGAGGATCTTGGCCACCCGGGTCTGGATCTCCGCCCGGGGCAGCCGCCGCACCTCGAGCCCGAACGCCACGTTCTCCGCGACCGTCATGTTGGGCCAGATCGCGTAGCTCTGGAAGATCATCGACATGTTGCGCTTCTCGGGCGGCAGGGTCGAGCCGGGCGAGGAGATCGTGCGCCCGTCCATCGTGATGGTGCCCTCGCTCGGGTCGAGGAAGCCCGCGATCATCCGCAGGGTGGTGGTCTTGCCGCAGCCCGACGGCCCGAGGAGCGAGACGAACTCGCCGGGCGGCAGCGTGAGGTTGAAGCGGTCCACCGCGGTCACGCTGCCGAAGCGGCGGCTCACGTCGGTGAGGACGAGACGGCTCACGTGGCGGTCCGTTTCAATAGAAAATCGCGGCCGACCAGGCGGAAGCCCACCAGGACCAGCGCCACCGTGACCACCACCAGGATCAGGCCCATGGAGGAGAGCACCTCGAAGTTGCCCTCGTCGCTCTTGTCGAAGAGCAGCACCGAGAGCACCTGGGTGCCGGTGGTGTAGAGGAAGATCGCGGAGGAGAGCTCGCGGGTGGCCGGGATGAAGACCAGGATGAAGGCGCCGGCCAGCCCGCGCCGGAGCAGGGGGATCACCACGCGGCGCAGGGCGAGGAGCCGGCTGCCGCCCAGGATGCGCGCGGCGTCCTCGAGCTCCGGGTTGATGCTGCGGAGCGCCGCGTCGCTGTTGGTGTACGCGATGGGCAGGAAGCGGGTGGCGAAGGCCAGGATCAGGATCCAGGCGGTGCCGTAGAGCACCAGCGGCTTCGTGGTGTAGGCCGCGTAGAAGCCGATCGCGAGCACGATGCCCGGGATCACGAAGGGCGCCATCGCCACGTAGGTGAGCACCCGGCCGAGCGGCACCAGCCGCCGGGCCACGATGTAGGCGATGGCCAGGGCCAGGACCAGGGCGATGATCGACGCGGCCCCCGCGTAGACGAAGGTGTTCACGGTGGCCGCGCGGGTGGCGGTCTGGTCGAAGAGCACGAAGCGCAGGTTGCGCAGGGTGACGTTGTCCCAGGAGAACCCGCGGCCCCAGGCCCGCGCGAAGGCGGCCTGCAGCACCACCAGCATCGGCATGAAGAACGAGAGCGAGGTCACGAAGAGGCAGTAGCCGAGCAGGGGCCAGCGCCAGCGGCCGAGGCGCACCATGCGCCGCTCGCCGCCCTTGCCGGTCAGGGCGACGAAGCCCTTGCGCGCGATGATCCGGTACTGCAGCCAGAACAGGAACACGGTGATCAGCAGCAGCGGCATCGCGTAGGCCGCGGCCACCTGCACGCGGGGCGGGAACTCGAACATCTGCCACAGCGTGGTGGTCATGACCTGGAAGCGTGCGGGCAGCGCGATGAGGGCGGGGGCGCCGAAGAGCGCGATGGCCTCGAGGAACGACACGATGAACGCGCCCATGATGGCGGGCAGGGCCAGCGGCAGGGTCACCCGCAGCGTGGTGCGCAGGGCGCCCGCGCCGAGGGTGCTGGCCGCGTCCTCCATCTCGGAGGAGATCAGGTCGAGCGCGGAGCGGGTGAACACGAACATGTACGGGAAGGAGTAGCAGGCGATGACCAGGACCAGCCCGCTCATGCTGTAGACGTTGAAGGGCCCGGCGGCCGCGCCGGTGAGGCCGGTGTAGATGCGGTTGAGCCAGCCCGCGTTGGGGCCGGCCATCAGGATCCAGGCCACCGCGCCCAGGTAGTTCGGCATGATGAACGTGCCGAGCACCGCGGCCCACACCAGGCCCTTGCCGGGCATGTCGGTGCGGGACACCGCCCACGCCATCGGCACCCCGAAGACGGTGCAGACCACCGCCGCGGCGAGCCCGACCACGAGCGAATTGATCAGCGCCTCGACGTACCGCCAGCGCCCGTAGGCCGCCGCGTAGTTGTCGAGGGTGAACGCGCCGGTCTCCGGGTGCTCGAAGCTCGACCAGAGGAGACGGGCGAGCGGATTGACCACGAGCAGCAGCAGCAGCGCGATCAGCAGCAGCCAGACGACGAGCGATCTGTCGAAGGACCGGTCAGATGCCAAAGGTCTCGCGGAAGAGCTCCTTGACCTCGGGGATGCCCTTCTCGATCTCGACGGGAGTCGGCCGGATCGTCTTGACGTCCGCGATGGACCTGGCGCCCGCCATCGGCTTCACGTGCTTGTTCACCGGGTCCTGGTGCTGCGACACCATCACGTCGTTGCCCTCACGGCTCAGCAGGTACTCCATGAAGAGCTTGGCCGCGTTGGGCGCGGGGGCGTTCTTGACGATGCCGGAGGCCGAGACCATCAGGACCGCGCCGTCCTCCGGGTAGACGACCGCGAGCGGGTTGCCCTTGGCCTTGCTCTCCAGCGTGGTGGCCGACGGGCCCGCGGCCACGATCGACTCCTTGGCGTTCAGCATGGTCACGGTGTCGTTGATCGAGCGGCCGATGCGCGGCTTGTTCAGCTCGAGCTTCTTGAAGTAGTCCCAGCCGTAGAGCTTCTTCATCTGGACGACCCAGGTGCCCACGTAGCCGCTGAAGCCGGGATGGCCGATCGAGACCTTGTTCTTCCACCGGGGATCGGCGAGGTCGGTCCACTTCTTGGGCGCCTCGGAGGCGGAGACCACGCTGGTGTTGTAGGTGATCAGCACGAGGCCGGCCGCGGTGGCGGTGAAGAGGTCGTCCGGATCGTTGAAGGAGCGGAAGGCGTCCACGAGCTCGGGCAGGTTCTTGGGCTTGTAGGGCTGGAGCCACCCGTCCTGCTTCATCTTGGTGTAGTGGCTCTGGTCGGTGGAGCTGATCACCGACGCCTGCGCGATGCCCGCCTTCTGGTCCTGGGCCAGGCGCTGGTAGGCGACCTGGGCAGTGGTGCGGATGTAGTTGCACTTCACGCCCGAGTACTTCTTCTCGAAGCCCTGGCAGAGCGCGGCCGCGGTCTCCGAGTTGTAGTGCGCGGTGTACCAGGTGAACTCCTTCTCCTTCTTCGCCGCCTCGTGGAGCGCCTTCTCGCCGTCGAAGGCCGGCGCGGGAGCCGCGGGGCCGAGCGCGAGCGTGACGACGAGAGCCGCGAGGAGCGCCTTCCAGGTAGCCGTCATGAGTCGTACCCCCGTTCGAGAACCGCGTGGCTGCGGGGCCCCATCGGGGGCACGCCGAAGGTCCGGTGAAGTCGCCCGAGCATGATGAAGGCGCCGGTGATGAGCCCCAGCTCCACCAGCTCGGCGTCGGTGAAGTGCGCGCGCATCCCGGTCATGAACGCGTCATCGATCGTGGTGTGATTCACCGCGAGCTTCTCCGCGAACGCCAGCGCGGCGCGCTCGCGCCCCGTCGCCTCCACCTGCCCGGCCAGCTTGGGGAGCAGGTCGAGGTATAGCCCGGGCGCCCTCTCCGAGGGCTCGCGGGCGGTTGCTCAGCGCGCGCATTCGTTGAGCGCGGCGATCTTCAGGCGCACCAGCTCCTTCAGCGCGAAGGGGAGCTGGCCGCCGTACTTGGCCGGCCGGTAGAATTGCAGGAACGCGGTGAAGAGCTCGGGGCAGTGGCCGTAGACGCCGTACATCTCGTCGCCCGAGGCCTCGGCCATGCGGCGGAGCTCGGGATCGGCGATCGCGTCGGGCCGCAGGATCTCGAGGCGGGCCATCGGCTAGCGCCCGGTGAAGCGGGGTGCGCGCTTTTCCACGAAGTGGGCGACGCCCTCCTTGAAATCCTCCGCGCTGAAGCTCTTCTGCATCTCCTGGTTGCCCACCGCGGTGGCCTCGGCCAGGCTCTGGAACTGGGCCTCCCAGATCTGCCGCTTCATGACCCGGAGCGAGCGCGGCGACACCAGGTCCGCCATCTCGCGGGCGTAGGCGCGCACGTCCTCCTGCAGCGTCGCGGCCGGCTTCACCTGCGCGACCAGGCCCATCGCGAGCGCCTCCGCGGCGGTGATCTTGCGCGCGGAGAGGAGCAGATCGAGGCCGTGCTGCAGGCCCACCAGGCGGGGCAGCATCCAGCTCACCCCGTGCTCGGCGATGAGCCCGCGGCGCGAGAACGCGGTGGTGAAGACGGCGGTGTCGGCCGCGATGCGCAGGTCGCAGTAGAGCGAGACCACCAGGCCGAGCCCGGCGGTGGCGCCGTTCAGCGCCGCGATGATCGGCTTCGGCACCATCGGGAAGTAGGCGTACGGGCCGCGGAAGTCGGCGCGAACGGCGGGGTCGCTGGCCGCGGTGCCCGGTCCGCGCTCCGCCGCCGCGTCGCCCGGCTCCTGTCGTCCCGCGTCCACGATGCCCGAGAGCAGCTGCATGTCCGCGCCCGCGCAGAAGCCGCGGCCGGCTCCGGTCAGCACGATCACGCGCACCGCCTCGTCGCGCGCGGCCTCGTCCATGGCCTGGCGCACCTCGCGCCCCATCACCGCGGTCCACGCGTTCAGCTTCTCGGGACGGTTCAGAGTGACGGTGGCGACGCGGTCCTTCACCTCGTACAGGATCTGCTCGTAGCCCATGGTGAGCGCTCCCTCGCGCGTGACGTGCCCCGCATGATAGCCCACGGGGTCAGGTCTTGAAATACGACATTTCGCGATGGGGTCAGGTCTTACATTCCGACATTTCGACGCGGTGCGATGTCGTATTTCAAGACCTGACCCCGGCCTAGCGGGATTCGCGGTCGATGGCGGGGCCGGCGAGGAGGGAGACGATGGCGACGAGGGCGGACAGGGCGGCGAAGACGGCCCAGGCGACGGCGTAGGAGTCGGAGGCCTCGAGCAGGAGGCCGAAGATGGGCGGGCCCACCAGGAGGCCGAGCACGATGGCGGCGAAGGCCACGCCGCTCAGGAGCCCGGACTGGTCGCGGCCGCCGGCCTCCACGCTGATCACGAAGAAGATGCCGACCCAGCCGTAGGCGCCGACGCCGGTGGCGAAGGCGAGGACGCCCGCGAGGCCGGCCGAGGAGGCGGGCCAGACCGCGTAGACGCCGAAGATGACCGCGCCGACGGCGCCCGTGAAGGCGAGCCAGAGCGAGCGCCGGCCCGCGGCCCACCGATCGCTCGCCGCGCCCAGGACGAGACGGGAGACCGCGCCGCCGGCCTGCGAGGCGGCGACGAGGAGCCCGGCGCCGATCTTGTCGAAGCCGAGCCCCTGGATCGTGAAGAGCGGCAGGTAGCTCAGCACCGCGCCCTGGACCATGCCGAGCACGAGGCCGGTGGCGAAGAAGATGACCAGCGCGGGCCGACGCGCCCACCACCAGGTCGACGCCGGCTCGCCGGCGCCGATCGCGATCGACGCCTCGCGCCGGCCCGCGTGGAACGCGGCGAGCGGCCGCCAGCCGAGCGCCACCGGCACCGCGACGATCAGGGAGCACGCGCCGACCGCGTAGCGCCAGCCCAGCGTGGCCGCGATCGCGGGCAGGCCGAGGGCGGCGACCAGGCCGCCCAGCGTGAGCCCCATCTGCTTCACGCCCATCGCGATGCCCCGCTCGCTCACCGGGAAGACGTCCATGATGGCCTTGCCCAGGGCCGGGTTCACGACGCTCCAGCCGCTGCCCGCGACGAAGAGACAGAAGAGGAAGGCGAGGAAGCCGGGCGCGAACGCGGCCGCGATCAGCCCGATCGACGCCACCGCGAGGCCGCCCAGGAACGACGGGCGCACGCCGAGCCGATCCGCGAGGCGGCCGCCGGGCAGCGAGAACAGGAGCCCGGAGAGATAGATGGACGGAACGAGGAACGCGACCTGGAAGCGCGTGAGCCCGAGCCCTTCCACGAGGCTCGGGGACAGGGGCGAGATACCGAGCATGCCGAAGGCGCCCGCCCCGTAGGACATGGTGAGGACCGCCAGCAGGCGCCAGCGCGTGGACAGCGCGGGCGCGGGCTCGCTCACCGGATCCAGCGCCAGATCTGCTCCGGGGTGATCGGCAGCGAGCGGACCACCACACCCAGATGGGCGAGCGCGTCCTCGATCGCGTTCGCGATCGTTGCCGCCGGCGCGATGCAGCCGCTTTCGCCCACGCCCTTGATGCCGAGGTCGTTGATGACCGACGGGTGCTCGTCGAGGATCACTTCGATCAGCGGGACGTCGTCCGCCTTCGGGATCGCGTAGTCCATCAGGCTGCCGCTCAGCAGCTGGCCCTGCGCGTCGTACACGACCTCCTCCATCAGCGCGGTGCCGATCGCCTGCGCGGCGCCGCCCTGCAGCTGGCCCTCGACGATGGCGGGATTGACGGCGCGGCCGGGATCGTGCAGCACGACGTGGCGCAGCAGCC
>DATFUK010000428.1:0-7566 GCA_035260865.1 Candidatus Methylomirabilota bacterium
CGAGATCATCCCGATGATCGACACCGTCTTCTTCCTGCTCGTGTTCTTCATGATGGCGAGCCTCGCCATGACCGTGCACGGGGGTATCCCGGTCAACCTGCCCAAGGCCGCGCGCGCGGAAGCGGCGCGCGCGCCGGTCTCGATCTCGATCTCGCGCGAGGGCGTCATCCACCTCGAGCGGGAGCAGGTGGACCCGGGCCACCTCTCGGCGCGGCTTCAAGCCCGCGCGCGCACCGAGCCGGAGCTGGCGGTGGTGATCGAGGCCGACACCGACGTGCGGCACGGCCGCGTGGTGGACGTCATGGACGCGGCCCGCCTCGCCGGGGTCGGCAAGCTCGCGATCGCGGTCACGCCCAAGGAGAGCAGACGCTGACGCGTGGTCTCACCCGCGTTCTCGGACCGCTGATCCTCGCGGTCGGCCTCGCCTCCGGCGCGGGAAGCGCCGCCGAGCCGGATCCGTTCACGCCCATCCTGCACGCGCTCGACTACCTGGGCGTGGACTACCCGGGGGCGGTGCAGAACGGCAAGGTGCTCGACCAGGGCGAATACGACGAGCAGATCGAGTTCGCGACCGGCGTCCGCACCATGATCGCGGGCCTGCCCGCCCGCCCCGAGCGGGCCGCGCTCGAGGCCACCGCGGCCGGGCTCCTCGCGGCCATCCGGGACAAGAGCCCCGGGGAAGAGGTCGCGGCCATCTCCGCCGATCTCCGCCGTCGCATCATCGATCTCTACGAGGTCCGCGTCACCCCCCGCCAGGTGCCCGACCTGGCTCCGGCCGCCGCCGACTTCACGACCCACTGCGCGGTCTGCCACGGTGCGACCGGCCACGGTGACGGCCCGGGCGCCAAGGGCCTGACCCCGCCGCCCGCCGACCTCACCGACGCGAGGCGCATGGGCGAGCACAGCCTGTTCGGGCTCTACAACACGATCACCCTCGGCATCAAGGGCACCGCCATGACCGGCTTCGCGCCGCTCAGCGAGGCCCAGCGCTGGGTGCTCGCCTTCTACGTGAGCACGCTCGCCACCCCGCCGGCCGACCGGGAGCGGGGCGCGGCGCTGTGGAAGGGCGGCATCGGCAAGAGCGAGCTGCGTGATCTGCGAGCGCTGGTGATGGCCACTCCCAAGGAGGTCGCCGCGCGCTCCGGACCGGACGGCGCCGCGGTGCTCGCCTACCTGCGCGGGGAGCCGGCCGCCCTCGCCTCCGGGCGCGAGTCGCCGATCGACTTCAGCGCGCGCGTGCTCGCCGACAGCGTGACGGCCTACCGGCGCGGCGACGTCGCGCAGGCGCACCAGCTCGCGGTCACCGCGTACCTGGAGGGCTTCGAGCTGGTCGAGGCGCCGCTCAGCGCGGTCGACAACGGCCTCAAGACGCGCGTCGAAGCCGAGATGCTCCGGTACCGGACCCTGATCCAGTCGCGGGCGCCCCGTGAGACCGTGGAGGCGCAGGCGCGCACGATCGCCGCGCTGCTCGATTCGGCGCGCGAGCGTCTCGACGCCGCCCGGCTCTCCCCGGTCACCACCTTCACCAGCGCCCTCGTCATCCTGCTCCGCGAGGGCCTCGAGGCGATCCTGGTCCTGGCCGCCCTCGTGGCGATGCTGATCAAGTCGGGGCGCCGGGAGGGGCTCCCCTACGTGCACGCGGGGTGGATCGCGGCCCTCGCGCTCGGCGGCGTGACGTGGGTGGTCGCCTCGTACGTGGTGACGGTGAGCGGGGCCAGCCGCGAGGTCACCGAGGGCGTCACCGCGCTGGTGGCCGCCGCGATGCTGCTCTACGTGGGCTTCTGGATGCACCGGCACTCCCACGCCGCGCGCTGGAAGGCCTTCATCGAGACCCGCGTGCGGGCGGCCCTGTCGGGTCGCACGCTCTGGGCGCTGGCCTCGATCTCGTTCCTCGCGGTCTATCGCGAGGCGTTCGAGACCGTGCTGTTCTACCAGGCTCTCTGGGTCGAGGCCGGACCCGTCGGCCACCTGGCGGTCGGCCTGGGCTGCGTCGCCGGCTTCGTCGGCCTCGGCCTGCTCGCCTGGCTGATCCTCCGGCTCGGGCTCCGCCTCCCGGTTGGCTGGTTCTTCGGGGTGGGGTCAGCCCTGATGGCGGTGCTGGCGGTGGTGCTGGCGGGCAAGGGCATCGCGGCGCTGCAGCACGCGGGCAGGCTGCCGGTGGGGACGCTCGATCTGCCCGCGATCCCCTCGCTGGGCGTCTACCCGACGTGGCAGGGCGTGATCACCCAGCTCGTGCTGGTCGTGGTGATCCTGGGCGCGTTCACCTACTCGCGCCGCGGGCACGCCTAGCTCCTCAGAGCGCGTCGGCGATCGCCTTCACGCCGCCCGGATTGTCGAGCGAGGAGAGATCGCCCGGGTCCTTGCCGAGGTAGGTCGCGCGCACCACCCGGCGCATGATCTTGGCGCTGCGGGTCTTGGGCAGCTCGCGCGCGAAGAGCACCCGCTCCGGCCGGATCGCCTTCCCCATCGAGCGCACCACTTCTTCTATGAGCTCGGCGCGGAGCGCCTCGGAGGCCTGCTGGTCGGGGCGCAGCACCGCGAAGCACACCACGCTCTCGCCCTTGATCGCGTGCGGCACCCCGATGGCGGCCGCCTCGGCCACCGCCGGGTGTCCCACCAGCACCGACTCCACCTCGGCCGGCCCCACCCGCTTGCCCGCGATCTTGAGCGTGTCGTCCGAGCGTCCCTGGATGAACCAGAAGCCGTCGGGGTCGATGTACGCCCAGTCGCCGTGCACCCACACGTCGGGCCAGCGCGACCAGTAGGTCTCGAGGTAGCGCTCCCGGTCCTTCCAGAACCCCGCGGTCATCCCCGGCCACGGCCGCGTGACGACCAGCTCGCCCACCTGCCCGCGCACCGGCCGCCCGTCGTCGTCGTAGACGTCGGCGGCCATGCCGGGGATCGGCCCCGCGAACGAGCACGGCTTGATCGGCGCGATCGGGAAGCACGAGAGGATACCGCCCGAGATCTCGGTGCCGCCCGTGTAGTTGATGATCGGCAGCTTGCCCTTCCCCGCGGTCTCGAACAGCCAGCGGTAGGGCTCTGGGTTCCACGGCTCGCCCGTCGAGGCCATCAGCTTGAGCGAGGAGAGGTCGTGGCGCGTGACCCACTCGGGGCCGTGGGGCATCAGCGCGCGCACCGCGGTCGGCGAGATGCCGAGCACGGTGACCCGGTGCCGCTCCAGCACGGACCAGAGCCGGTCCGGCTTCGGGTAGTCGGGCGTGCCCTCGAAGAGCACCGCGGTCCCGCCGGTGAGGAGGGCGCCGCCGATCAGCATCGGCCCCATGAGCCAGCCCAGATCGGTCACCCAGAAGAGCCGGTCGGACTCGCCGAGGTCGAAGAGGTACGCGAAGTCGTGCGCGTTCTTGATCGAGAAGCCGCCGTGGGTGAGCACGGTGCCCTTGGGCCGTCCGGTGGTGCCCGACGTGTAGATGATCAGGCACGGATGATCGGCCGCGACCGGGAGCGCCGGACAGTCCGCGGACTCCTTCGCCACCAGTTCGTGCCACCAGAGATCGCGCCCGTCCTTCCACGGCACCTCCCCGTCGCCCCGGCGGTACACGATCACGTGCTCCACGCCGGGCGAGGCGCTCACCGCCTCGTCCGCGGTGCGCTTGAGCGGGATCGCCTGGCCGCGTCGCGCGAACGCATCCGCGGTGATGAGCACGCGCGCGCCGCAGCCGTCGAGCCGCGAGGCCACCGCCTGCGCGCCGTAGCCGGAGAAGCACGGCGTATACACCGCGCCGATGCGCGCCACCGCGAGAGTGGCGATCACCGCCTCCGCGCACATCGGCAGGAAGATCCCGACCGTGTCGCCCGGGCGAATCCCGAGCCGCTTGAGCGCGTTGGCCAGTCGGTTGATCTCCCCGGCCAGCTCCACGTAGGTGAGCGTGCGCACCGTGCCGTCTTCCGCCTCCGCGATCACCGCGGGCTTGCCGCCCCGGCCCGCCGCGATGTGCCGGTCCACGCAGTTGTCGGCCAGGTTGAGCCGGCCGCCCTCGAACCAGCGGGGCCAGGGGATGCCGTTCGACTCGTCGAGGACACGCCGGTACGGGGTGAACCAGTGGAAGTCCAGGTCGCGGGAGACCGCGTCCCAGTACCACTCGGGCTCCGCGATCGAGCGCCGTTGCCAGTCGGCCAGGGTGGCCAGGCCGTGCTGCTTCATGAAACGGCCCATGCGGGTGCGGGCGGCCGCCTCGGGGTCCGGCCGCCAGATGATCTCGGTGACGTCCATGGGTCCTCTAGTCCACGTCGGCCAGCGCGGCCGCGTCGATGGGACGCCACGCCGCGAGGGGATCGAGCCATTCGATCTGGCGCGCGCCGAACGGCGGGATCGCGGGGCCGCGCGGCTCGAGCCAGCGCTTGAGATAGAGACCGGCCGCGAGCAGCTTCCGGTAGCCGCGCCCCTGCTCGCGCAGGAGCTGCCCCTCGGCCAGCAGCAGCGAGCCCGCGAGCACGTGATAGAGCGTGTCCGCCACCGGCCGGGCGGCGAGCTCCCGCTCCGCCGCGGACTGCGCGGCCCATCCGGCGGCCTGACGGGTGACCGCCTCGAGATTGCCCTTCACCAGGTCCACCCACGGCTTCGCGGCCGGCTCGGTGACGCGGGCGAGCCGCTCGGCCATGAAACCGGCCAGCGCCTCGAGCCCGCGATCCTTGGCGATCGCGCGCTGCACGTCGAGCGCCACCACGTTGGCCGAGCCCTCCCAGATCGCGCCCAGGTAGGCGTCGCGCAGGAGGCGCGGGTTCACCCACTCCTCCACGTAGCCGTTGCCGCCGCGGACGTTCATGGCCTCCGCGGTCACGTCGCGCGCCCGCAGGGTGATCCAGTACTTGGCGAGGGGCGTCCACACCCGCGCGAGCGCGCGCGCGTCCGCCGCCCCCGCGTCGCGCCGGTCGAGGAGCGCGGCGCCATTGACGATCACCGAGGCCGCCGCCTCCGCGTCGAGCAGCATGCCGAGCAGGTTGCTGCGCAGCAACGGCAGCTCGATCAGCGGCCGGCCGAAGGCCACGCGGCGGCGCGCGTGTACCAGCGATTCGAGCAGGGCGCGCCGCATGATGCCGGCCGCCCGCATCGCGTTGGAGAGCCGCGAGCCGTTGACCATCTCCATCATCTGCTTGAAGCCCGCGTCGAGCTCGCCCACCACGTAGCCGACCGCGCCCGCGTAGGTCACCTCGCCGGTCGCCATCGAGCGTGAGCCGAGCTTGTCCTTCAGCCGGTTGATGGTCCAGGCGTTCTTGGTGCCGTCGGGCAGGCGCTTGGGCACCAGGAACATCGCGAGCCCGCGCGTGCCGTCGGGCGCGCCGTCGGGCCGGGCCAGCGTCAGCGCGAGCTCCGCGTTGGCCACCGAGGTGAACCACTTGTCGCCCCACACCCGCCACTGCCCGTCCTCGCCGCGCCGGGCCACCGTGGTCGAGGCGCCCACATCGGAGCCGCCGGTGCGCTCGGTCATCCACTGGGTGCCCTGCCAGAGCGCATCGGGATCGGTGGAGGTCAGACGCGGGAGGTAGCGCGCCTTCAGCTCCTCGCTGCCGAACGCGCCGAGCATGCGCGCGCACGAGTCCGTCATGTTGACCGGGCACAGCAGCCCGAACTCGCTCTGGGCGAAGAGATACGAGAGCGCGTACTTGAGCACCTGCGGGGCGCGGCCGGGCCAGCCGAGGACTCCGGGCCGGTGGGCCATGGCGGCCAGCCCGAAGCGCGAGAAGGCGATCTCCTCCATGCGGCGATACGCGGGGTGCCGCACCACCTCGTCCACGCGGCGGCCCTGCTCGTCGAAGGCCCGGAGCACGGGGGGATTGCGATCGGCGACGGCGGCGAGCGCGTCGAGCTCGTCCCCCGCGATCGCCCCGAGGTCGGCCAGGTGCGGTCGGGCCCGCTCATAGACGGAGGATCCCATCACCGACTCGCAGAGGAACTGGAAGTTCTGATCTTCCAGGAAGTAGTTCATGCCCTTGGTCGTCGGCATGGCGTCCTGGGCGGGGGCGTCGTGCGGAGACGGCGTCGTCATCGTGCAGCCGAGTCTATCGCGAACGGCACGTATGTGGTAGGAGAGACGCGTCGCTCACCACGAACGCGAGGAGGCGGAGATGGCGCGCAAGGCAGCGGCCCCGGCCACGAAGGCCACGGCTCGGAAGACCGACGCGGTGGACCCGAAGCACCGCTGGGACCGGCCGATCCAGGCGCCCGGCCATACCCAGGTGGATTTCGAGGAGCGGGTGGACTTCCACCGCCTGCACGCGTACCGCCTGGGGCGCACCCGCCGGGCCCTCGCCAAGTCGGGGCTGGGCGCCCTGCTCCTCTTCGATCAGTACAACATCCGCTACATCTCGGGCACCGTGATCGGCGAGTGGGCGCGCGACAAGCTCACCCGCTGGAGCCTGCTGACCGGCAACGGCCAGCCCTGGGTGTGGGATTTCGGCTCGGCGGCGCGGCATCACCGCCTCTCCACCCCGCAGCTCCCCCCGAACCAGTGCCTGGCCGGCATGGTCGGCATGCGCGGCGCGGTGTCCCCGAAGGCCGGGCTCTTCGAGGCGGCCGCCCGCGAGATCAAGGCCATCCTGACCCGCGAGGGGGTGGCGGGCATGCCGCTCGGCATCGACGTCGTCGAGCCGCCCTTCCTCTTCGCCCTGCAGAAGCTGGGCATCCAGGTCCGCGACGGCCAGCAGGTGATGCTCGAGGCGCGCGTGATCAAGAACGTCGACGAGCTCACCCTGCTCAACATGGCGGCCGCGATGGGCGACGGCGTCTACCAGGACATCTTCGAGGCGCTGAAGCCGGGCGTGCGCGAGAACGACATCGTGGCCCTGGCCAACAAGCGGCTCTACGAGATGGGGTCGGACTGCGTGGAGGCGATCAACGCGATCTCCGGCGAGCGCTGCTCCCCGCACCCGCACAACTTCACCGACCGGATCATTCGCCCGGGCGACCAAGCCTTCTTCGACATCATCCAGTCCTACGTGGGCTACCGCACGTGCTACTACCGCACCTTCAGCGTGGGACGGGCGACCGCGCCGCAGCTCACCGCCTACAAGCGCGCGCGGGAGTGGATGGACTCGGCGATCGCGCTCATCAAGCCGGGGGTGGGCACCGACCGCATCGCGCGCGCCTTCCCGCGGGCCCAGGACATCGGCTTCGAGAGCGAGATGGCGGCCTTCGGCCTCAACTTCTGCCACGGGCTCGGGCTCGGCCTGCACGAGCGGCCGATCATCTCGCGGCTCAACTCCTTCGACGACCCGATGGAGCTCGAGGTGGGCATGGTCTTCGCGGTCGAGACCTACTGCCCGGCCACCGACGGCACCTCCGCCGCGCGTATCGAGGAAGAGGTGATCGTGACGCCGAGGGGCGCCCAGATCATCACGCTCTTCCCGGCCAACGAGCTGCCCATCGCGAACCGCTACTAGGAGCCGGCGTGAACGAACGGAATTCGCGTCCCCGGTCGGCGTTTCAAGCCATCCGGGCGATCGACTACACGGTCATCTTCGTGCGCGACATGGGCGCGATGCGTCGCTTCTATGAAGACATCCTTGGTCTTTCGCTGCTACGAGAGCTTTCGCCCAGCTGGATCG
>DATFUK010000429.1:0-7320 GCA_035260865.1 Candidatus Methylomirabilota bacterium
TTGCGGTAGGCGATGAGGTACTTGGGCATCGGTTCACCCTCCCTTCGTCATGAGGTCAGCGAAGCGACGGAACAGGTAGTGCGAGTCGTGCGGGCCCGGCGAGGCCTCCGGGTGGTACTGCACCGAGAAGATCGGCAGCTCGCGATGCCGCATCCCCTCCGAGGTGCCGTCGTTGAGGTTGACGTGCGTCTCCACCAGCCCGAGCTTCTCGAACGACCGCGGGTCCACCGCGAAGCCGTGGTTCTGCGCGGTGATCTCCACCCGGCCGGTCTCGAGGTCCTTGACCGGGTGGTTGCCCCCGTGATGGCCGAACTTGAGCTTGTAGGTGCCGCCGCCGAGCGCGAGCCCGAGGATCTGGTTGCCGAGGCAGATGCCGAAGATCGGCGTCTTGCCGACGAGCCCGCGCACCGCCTCGATGAGGTACGGCACCGCCTCGGGATCGCCCGGGCCGTTGGAGAGGAAGATGCCGTCCGGCTTCCGCTCGAGCACCGCGGCCGCGGTCGTGTTCGCGGGCATCACCTCGACCTGGCAGCCGAGCCCGCTCAGACAGCGCAGGATGTTCTGCTTGATCCCGGAGTCGAAGGCGATGACCTTGAACCGGGGCGCGGGCGGCGTGGTGTAGCCGCGCGCCAGATCCCACGGCGCCTCGTCCCAGCCGTGGGGCTGCGCCACGCTTACCTCGGTGACCAGGTCGCGGCCGAGCAGGCCGGGCAGCGCGCGCGCCCGCTCCACGAGCCGGGTCGCGTCGGGCTCCTCGGTGGAGATGATGCCCTCCTGGGCGCCGTGATCGCGAAGGTGCCGGGTGAGGGCGCGCGTGTCGATGCTCTGGATGCCGACGATCTGATGCTCGCGCAGGTAGGTGTCGAGCGGCACCCGCGAGCGCCAGCTCGAGGGGAACGGGCAGGCCTCCTTCACGATGAAGCCGGCCAGCCAAGGCCGCCGCGACTCGACGTCCTCCGGGTTGATGCCGTAGTTGCCGATCAGGGGATAGGTCATGCAGACCACCTGTCCCCGGTAGGACGGGTCGGTGAGGATCTCCTGGTAGCCGGTCATGGACGTGTTGAACACGACCTCGCCGTGGCTCTCCCCCGGCGCGCCCAGGGCTTCCCCGCGAAAGACGCGGCCGTCCGCGAGCGCGAGCAGGGCCGGCCGCGTCACGACGCCACCTTGACCCCGCCGACGAGGGTCATCCACGGCGCCCCCGCGCCGGTGAACCCCGCGAACGGCGTGCTCCGGCCGCGCGAGCGGAAGGTGGCCGGATCCACCGTCCACGTCCGCTCGAGGTCGAGGATCGTGACGTCGGCGGCGGCGCCGGGGGCGAGGCTGCCGCCCGGCAGGTTCAGGAGCCGGGCCGGCCCGACGCTGAGCCGGGCCACGAGGGTCGGGAGGTCCAGCACGCCGGGGCGCACGAGCCGGTCGAGCAGCAGCGGCACCGCGGTCTCGAGGCCCACGATGCCGTTGGCCGCCTCCGCGAACTCGCCCTCCTTCTCGGAGAGCGCGTGCGGCGCGTGATCGGTGGCCACGCAGTCGATGGTGCCGTCCACCAGCGCCTCCAGGCACGTCTCGACGTCGCGCTTGCCCCGGAGCGGGGGCGCCATCTTGCAGCTCGAGTCGTAGCTGCGCACCACCTCGTCGGTGAGCAGCAGGTGATGCGGAGTCACCTCCGCGGTCACCCGGACTCCGCGCGCCTTGGCGTCGCGCACGAGCCGCACCGCGCCGGCGGTGGAAATGTGCGCGATGTGCAGATGCGCCCCGGTCAGCTCGGCGAGGATGATGTCGCGCGCCACCATCACGTCCTCGGCGGCCGCGGGCTGGCCGTCGAGGCCCAGCTCGGTGGAGACGAACCCCTCGTGCATGGCCCCGCGGTGCGCGAGCTCGCAGTCCTCCGCGTGGCTGATGACCGGCACGCCGAAGGGCAGCGCGTACTCCATCGCCCGGCGGTAGAGCTCCGCGTTCATGATGCACTTGCCGTCGTCGGAGAAGGCGACGCAGCCGGCCTCGGCCTGCTCGGCCAGCTCCGCGAGCTGCTTGCCTTCGAGGTTGCGGGTCACCGCCCCGATGGGGTACACCCGGACCACTCCCTCGACCTTCGCGCGGGCCAGGATGTAGTCGGTGACCGCGCGGTTGTCGTTGACCGGGAAGGTATTGGCCATGCAGGCGACCGCGGTGAAGCCGCCCGCAGCGGCGGCCCGCGTGCCGCTCGCGATGGTCTCCTTGTACTCGAACCCCGGCTCGCGCAGGTGCACGTGCATGTCGATGAAGCCTGGGCACACCACCTTGCCGGTCGCGTCCACCGTCTCGGCCCCCGCGGGAGCCTTCAGACCGCGCCCGATCTTGTGGATGCGACCGTCGGCGATCCAGACGTCCTGGACCGCGTCGGTCCCCCCGGCCGGATCCACCACCCGCCCGCCCTTGATCAGCAGGTTCATGCGCCCTTGCTCCCGGCCAGCAGGTAGAGCACCGCCATGCGCACCGCCACCCCGTTGGAGACCTGGTCGAGGATGACCGAGTAGGCGCTGTCCGCCACCTCGGGAGCCAGCTCGACGCCGCGATTCACCGGCCCCGGGTGCATGATCAGCACGTCGGGCCGGCAGTGCTCGAGCTTGGCCAGCGTGAGGCCCCACACCCGCGAGTACTCGCGGAGGGAGGGGATGAAGCCGCCCTGCATCCGCTCGTGCTGCAGGCGCAGCATCATGATCACGTCGGCGTGGGCGATCGCTTCCTCCAGGCGGTGGCTGACCTTCACTCCCAGCTCCTGGCATTGGGCGGGGATCAGGGTGGGCGGGCCCGCCACCGTCACCGTGATCCCCATCTTCCGCATCCCGTAGATGTCGGAGCGCGCGACCCGACTGTGGGTGATGTCCCCCACGATCGTGACGTTGAGCCCTTCGAGATGCCCCTTCTTCTCCCGGATCGTCATGAGATCGAGCAGGGCCTGGGTCGGATGCTCGTGGGCCCCGTCGCCCGCGTTGACCACCCCGCAGCGCAGGTGCCGGGCGAGGAGGGCGGGGGCGCCGGAGGCCTTGTGGCGCACCACCACTACGTCGGGGCTCATCGCCTCGATGTTGCGCGCGGTGTCGAGCAGGCTCTCGCCCTTGTCCGAACTCGAGCCGGAGGCGGAGAAGTTGATCACGTCGGCGGAGAGCCACTTGCCCGCGATCTCGAACGAGGTGCGCGTGCGGGTGGACGACTCGTAGAAGAGGTTCACCACCGTCTTGCCCCGGAGCGTCGGGACCTTCTTGATCTCGCGCGAGGCGATCTCCTTCATGGAGGTGGCGGTGTCGAGCACACCGATGATCTCGGCCGCGTCCAGGTCCTGCATGCCGAGCAGATCCTTGCGCTTCCAGCTCATCGCCTCACTCCTCTAGGATGACGACGCGGTCCTCGCCGTCGTGCTCGCGGAGCAGCACGGCCACCGTCTCCCGGCGGCTCGTGGGCAGGTTCTTGCCGATGTAGTCGGGCCGGATGGGCAGCTCGCGGTGGCCGCGGTCCACCAGGACGGCGAGGCGGATGATGTGCGGGCGCCCGAGGTCCATGAGAGCGTCCATGGCGGCCCGGATGGTCCGTCCGGTGAAGAGCACGTCGTCCACCAGCACCACCGTGCGTCCCTTGATCGGGAAGCTGATCTCGGTGCTGCGGACCACCGGCTGCTCGGCTTTGAGACCGAGGTCGTCGCGGTAGAGCGTGATGTCGAGCGCGCCCACCGACGGTTTGGTGCCCTCGATGGTCGCGATCTTGGCGCCGATGCGCTCGGCGAGGGTCACCCCGCGGGTCTTGATGCCGACGAGGGCGATGTCCTGTCCGCCGCCCGCCTGCTCGACGATCTCGTGGGCGATCCGGGTGAGCGCGCGATCGAGCCCGGTCTCGTCGAGGACCTGCGCCTTCTCGCGGGAGCTCACGCCGCCGCTCCCGGGCAAAAAAAATGCCCCGGCGGGGGCGGGGGACTGCCGATGTTCTTCGGATGCCGCATGACTGCTCTCTCCTTGCCGGCCTCGCGGGGCCTGCTTAAAGGAGTGAATCGTGATGTGGTCGTATGCTACGCCGCGACGCGCGGCCTGTCAAGGCGGAGCGGTCACGAATTGCGCGTGGTGAGCCACCGCACCAGTCCCACCAGGAAGATCCCGACGCCGACCATCAGGGGAACCCAGAAGCGCGGCACCTGGAGAACCTGGACCAGCACGATGCACAGGCCAATGAACGCGATGATCAGCCCGGCCATCATGAGCCGGCCGCCGGAATCACGAGTCGCCATGTTCGATCCTCACTTTTCCGCCATCACGATGAGACGACCCGTTGCGCCCGCGCGGTACGGCCGGCCGTCGTAGCCGGAGTAGGCGCGGAGGAATCGCAGCCCGACGGAGCGGAGCATCCGCCGCCACTGGGGAAGGGAGAACTCCTGGAAGCGCAGGGTCTTCTGCACGATCCATCGCCGCCCGGTGGTGACGATGAGCTGGGTGCTGTCGGTCATCCGGGTGCGGCGATCGAAGTGCCGCTCCTCGAGCACGAATCGCTTCCGACCGGTCCGGTACCAGAGCCGGCGCGGCAGGTCCGCGTCGTAGGCCGGGTCGCGGTGGTCCACCAGGAGCCGGCCACCCGGCCGGAGCGCGCGCGCCATCCGGCGCAGGGTGGCCACGTTCTGCGCGGGCGTGAAGTAGCCGAAGCTCGTGTAGAGGTTGATCACCGCGTCGAATTCGTCCCGGAACGCGAGGCGGCGCATGTCGCCCCGCCGGAAGTGCAGGCGCGGGCCCTCGGCGAAACGACCGCGGGCCTCCGCGAGCATCGCGCGCGAGAGATCCACCCCGACCACGCGGAAGCCGCGCCGTGCCAGCAGCGCGGCGTGCCGGCCGTAGCCGCAGGGCACGTCGAGGATCCGCGCGCCCTCGGGCGGGCCCAGGCAGCGGAGCGCGAACTCCACCTCGAGCCGGGTCTGCCGGAGGGGTTTCTCTTCGCGTAGCGCCGCGACGTAGCTGGCGTCGAAGAAGTGCGTGAACCATTCCCGCCGGCTCATTCGCCGCGTAGTATACTCCGCCCTGGTCACCCCATGAGCCGGCTTCACGACGCAGCGCGCACCGAGGCCCGCACGATCGGCGTGTCGGTCATTCTTTCCGCGGGTCTGCGCCGGCTCCTGCCCGGGAGCGCCGACGGACCGCAGCGCCACACCCTCGCCGCGGGCGCCACCCTGGGGGATCTGCTCGCCGTGATCGGCATCGGCGCGGCGACCGATCTCACCGCGGCGGTGGACGGCGAGCTGGCCGAGCGGGATATCCCGCTCCGCGACGGCGCCGAGGTGATGTTATTGGTTCCGATGGAAGGTGGAAGGCAGTAGCGGCCGAACAACCTCACACCGAAGAGAGGATCGACATGGCTCAGCTCAGAATTCCCCTCGATGAGAAGCGCTTCAACGCCGGTCAGACCTGGAAGGACTACATGGCCCAGATGGGCGATACGCGGGCCAAGACCGAGGCGAACTACGCGAACTCCAAGCTGACCGACGAGGAGCGCAAGTTCTTCGCCGGCGTCAGCGGGGTCAAGTACGTGGTGATGCTCGCGGAGAACTGGTGCGGCGACGTCCACCGCAACTCGCCCCTGATCGCCCACATCGTCGAGGCGATGCCGGGCGCCGAGCTGCGCGTGTTCCTCCGCGATCAGAACGCGGACCTGCGCGACAGCTTCCTCAACAACGGGTACCAGTCCATCCCGGTGGTGGTCTTCTTCGACAAGGACTGGAACGAGATCGGCCGCTGGCTCGAGCGCGCGCACGGCGCCACCACCGTGACCGCCGGGATCCGCGCCCGCACGCTGGGGGCGGTGCCGCAGGGCGCGGCCAAGGAGCAGCAGGACGCGGCGATGAACGAATTCCGCGCGCAGGTCCAGGCCGAGTACGACAAGCCGGGCGGGGCGCTCTGGCGGGCCGCGGCCGCCGAGGTCAAGCTCCTGCTGGAGACGAAGCTGGGCGCCAAGAAGTAGTCGGACACACGTTCGTGCGCCCACGGAGGCCCCGATGACGGTCGAGCTCGGCATGTTCACCATGCCGTTCCATCATCCGGATCGGGACTACGCCACCATCCTCGAGGAGGATCAGGAGGCGATCGTCCTGGCCGACCGGCTCGGCTTCACCGAGGCCTTCGTGGGCGAGCATTTCTCGTCGTGGAGCGAGCGCATCACCTCGCCCCTCATCTTCTTCGCCACCTTGATTCCCCGCACCACCCGGATCCGCTTCGGCACCGGGGTCATCAACCTGCCCCAGCTCCACCCGGCCACCGTGGCCGCCCACGCGGCCATGTTCGACCAGCTCTGCAAGGGCCGCTTCATCATGGGCATCGGGCCGGGCGGCCTCGTGAGCGATCTGGAGATGTTCGACGTGGGCCAGGCCGAGCTGCGCCCGCAGATGGTCATCGAGTCCATCGAGACCGTGCTCAAGCTCTGGGCCCAGGACCCGCCCTACGAGATCGACGGCCGCTTCTGGAAGATCTCGCTCAAGGACGGGATCTGGCCCGAGTTCAAGGTCGGCACCGTGCCGCGGCCCTATCAACGGCCGCACCCGCCGATCGCGCTCTCCCTGCTCACCCCCAACTCCAGCAGCGCGATCACCGCGGGCGAGCGCGGCTGGATCCCGATCTCCGGCCAGTTCTTCCACCGGCGCTATCTGCGCGGGCACTGGGAGAAGTACGTCGAGGGCTGCGAGCGGGCGGGGCGAAGGCCGGATCCGAGCATCTGGCGCGTGTCGCGGAGCGTGCTCGTCACCGAGAGCGACGCGCAGGCCGAGGAGTACCTGGCCGATCCCGACAACGGGCTCTCCTTCTACTACCACTTCTTCCACCACAGCTTCTCGAAGGGGCGCAAGGCCCTCTTCATGCTCAAGCCCGACCTCCTCATTCCCGACGAGGACGTGACCGAGGACATGATCAAGCGCGCCCTCGTCATCGCGGGCAGCCCCAAGCGGGTGGTCGAGCAGCTCGTGGCCCTGCGCGAGGAGACCGGCCCCTTCGGCACGCTCCTGATGGGCGGGCACGACTGGGACCAGCCCGCCCTGTGGCGCCGCTCGATGGAGCTCCTGGCCACGCAGGTGATGCCGCAGTTCTCGAAGCACGCCGCCGCCCGTCCGTGAAGGTCGCGACCTGGCGTGGAGGCACCCGCTTCACCCTCGACGAGGCGCCCGATCCCGTCGCGGGACCGGGCCAGGTGGTGGTGGACGTGACCGCGGCGGGCATCTGCGGCACCGACGTGCACGCGACCCAGGGCCTCTTCCCCTGGACGCCGCCCATGATCATGGGCCACGAGTACTCGGGGGTGGTGCGCGAGGTAGGTCGCGGCGTAAAC
>DATFUK010000430.1:0-22355 GCA_035260865.1 Candidatus Methylomirabilota bacterium
GAGCCGATGAAGCCGGCTCCGCCGGTGACCAGGATCTTCTTGCCCGGGAAGAATTGCCTCACGCCGGGCGGTCTACCAGTCGATCCGCGTCGCCCACCGTTCGCGGTGCTCGGCGTACCACTTGATCGTCTCGCGCACGCCTTCTTCCCACGAGTACTCGGGCGTCCATCCGGTGAGCCGGTTGAACTTGCTGTAATCGACGCGCAGCTCCTCGACCTCGCTCTTGCCGAGACGCGCCCGCCCTTCCGTGTCGGCGCGGAGCTCCTTCGGCCCCCAGTACCCGAGCTCCTGGCCGGTGCGGATGATGAGGTGGTACCAGTCGAGGATCGAGATCGTCGTCCCGTAGCCGTAGACGTAGACGTCCCCGGGGGTGCCGAAGAGCGCGGCGTAGATGTGGCCGCGCACCCCGTCCTTGACGAAGCAGAAGTCGCGCTTCGACCGCACGTACCCCAGGGTGATCACGTCGCGGGTCAGGGCCTGGGTGATGATGGTCGGGGTGATGAACCGCGGGCTCTGGCGCGGCCCGTAGTTGTTGAACATGCGCGTCACGACGGTCGGAAGCCCGTAGGCCGCCTGGTAGTTGCGGGTGAGGAAGTCGGCGGCGAGCTTCGCGGTCGCGTAGACGCTCTGGGGATTCACGGGCGACCGCTCGTCGAGGATCAGCCCGCCGTTCGGGTCGAACCGATACTGGTCGCGCACCTCCTCGCGGATGTTGCCGTACTCCTCCGAGGAGCCCGCGGTGTCGACGCGGTAGACGTCCATGTCGAGGTCGACGATCGACTGCAGCAGGTTCATGACCCCCAGCACGTTCGCGCTGAGCGTCTCGTACGGGCGGTTCCAGCACTCGCCCACGTGGGCCTGCGCGCCGAGGTGGAAGATCACCGCCTGGTCGCCGAACGACTTCAGGATCTTGAGGGTCTGCAGGATGGCCTGCTTGTCGGTGAGATCGGCGCGGTGGATCGTCGCCTTCTTCTGCACGTGACCGGTGTTGTGCAGCATGCCGGAGGAGGTCGGACGGACGAGGACGTGCACGTTGGCGTCGTACCCGAGCAGCGCCTCGACGAGATGCGAGCCGACGAAGCCGTCGCCGCCGGTGACGAGGACGGTGCGTCCCTTGAGGAGACCCGCCACCGCGTCCTTGTCCACCTGGGTCACGACACGTCACCGATGATCGTCATATCCTCACGCCGGGTTGAGATCGTCATCCGCTGGTGACCATAACGCGTGTCTTTGTCAATTGTCAAGCATACTTCCGACCAGATCGCCTCCGGCGGTCAACCGGGGCGGAAGGCGAGACGACCGTCGGCCGGCGGTCCCGATGTTCATCTTTCGAACATCGTCCGGATGAGGCGGCCGCTTCGGGTCCGGACGCGCCGCCGACCCGGTTTTCCTTGACGCCTTCGCGCGGGGCCGTGTCCAATGAGGGCCGTGCTGTTCAGCTCGCTGGAATTCCTCCTCCTGTTCCTTCCGCTCACCCTGGTCGTCGCGTGGCGGCTCCACGGCCAGCCCCTGCTCCGCTGGATCGCCTTCACCAGCGTGGTCTTCTACGTGTTCGCGGGGCACTGGTGGTTCATCGTGCCGATGCTGATCACCACGGTGGTGGACTACTGGGTCGCGATCGCGATCGAGCGCGAGGGGCGGCCGCGGGCGCGCCGCTGGCTGCTCGCGCTCTCGCTCGCCGGCAACCTGGGCATGCTCGCCTACTTCAAGTACTCGGGGCTCATGGTCCGCACGGTGGAGCAGGCGCTCGTGGCTGCGGGCCTCGAGACCTCGGCCGGGACCTTCCGGTGGTTCGAGGTGGTGCTCCCCGCCGGCATCAGCTTCTACACCTTCCAGACCCTGTCCTACATCATCGACGTCTGGCGGGGCGAGGCCCCCGCCGAGCGCAACTTCGTCCGGTTCCTCGGCTTCGTGAGCTTCTTTCCCCACCTGGTGGCCGGCCCGCTCACGCGCCATCACCAGCTCATCCCCCAGCTCGCGCGCATCGCGCGCGACGGCATCAGCCCCCGCTGGTCGGAGGGCGTCCTGCTGTTCAGCGTGGGCCTCTGCAAGAAGGTCCTCATCGCGGACCGCCTCGGTAATCTCATCGACCCGCTGCTCGCGCCGCCGCTCGCGCTGGACGGCGCGCGGGCGTGGCTCGGCCTGCTCGGCTACGCCTTCCAGATCTACTTCGACTTCAGCGGCTATTCCGACATGGCGATCGGGCTCGGCCGCCTCTTCGGCATAGAGCTCCCCCAGAACTTCGACAGCCCGTACAAGGCCACGTCGCCCAGCGACTTCTGGCGGCGCTGGCACATCACGCTCTCCCGGTGGCTGCGCGACTACCTCTACATCCCCCTCGGCGGCAACCGCTGCTCGGCGGCCCGGCGCCGGGTCAACCTGATGGCCACCATGGTGCTGGGGGGGCTCTGGCACGGCGCGAGCTGGACCTTCGCGGCCTGGGGCGCGTGGCACGGCCTGCTCCTCGTGGGCCACCACGCCTGTCCGGCCTGGGACCGGCGGCTCTCGCCGTTCTGGCAGCGGAACGGCACCTTCCTGCTCGTCACCCTCGGCTGGGTCTTCTTCCGCGCGGAGAGCTTCGGCCACGCCGCCGGATGGTTCGCGAGCCTCGCGGGCGTCCACGGCCTCGCGCCGCCGTGGACGCGCGACACGCTCTCCCTCGCCGCGCTCGTGGTGCTCTGTCTCGGCCTCGTGCGCCTGTGCCCGAACAGCCTCGAGCTGCCCCTGGGCCGCCTGGGCCGCCTGTCGCAGGTCGGCCTCGCCACCGCCACCGCGGTCGCGGTGCTCCTGATGAACTACGGCTCCAAGTTCCTCTACTTCCAGTTCTGAGATGCGGCCCGCCCGCACCGTCGGAGCCGATCAGGAGTGCTAGAATCCGAGGGCATGGCGAGGACCATCGGCGTCGTCACCGTGGCCCGCTCCGACTACGGACACCTGGTTCCGCTCCTGGAAGCGCTCCGCGACACGCCGGGCATCACGCTCCAGCTCTACGTCGCGGGCGCGCACCTGTCGCCCCGCTTCGGGGAGACCGTGAGCGCGATCGAGGCCGACGGCTGGCCGGTCTCCGCGCGCGTCGAGACGACCGGCGCGTCCGACGCGGCGGTCGAGGTGGCCGCGGGCACGGGGGCGGGGGTGGTCGGGTTCGCCCGCGCCTTCGCGGCCGGCCGGCCCGACCTGATCGTGCTCCTGGGAGACCGCGCGGAGATGCTGGCCGCCGCGGTGGCCGCGTTGCCGCTCGCGATCCCGGTCGCGCACCTGCACGGCGGTGAGGTGACCGAGGGCGCCATCGACGAGCAGGCGCGCCACGCTATCACCAAGCTCGCCCATCTGCACTTTCCCGCCGCGGAGCCCTACGCCCGTCGCATTCGCCAGATGGGCGAGGAGTCGTGGCGGGTGCACTGCGTGGGCGCGCCCGGGCTCGATCGGTTCGCGCGGGGCGCCGCGATGCCCCGCGAGGAGCTCGCGCGGAGGATCGGGCTGCCGTTGCGCCGGCCGACCCTGCTCGTGACGTTCCACCCGGTGACCCTCGAGCCCGGCGAAGCGGGCGGGCACAGCGCGGAGCTGGCCGGCGCCCTCGAGATGGTGGACGGCGACGTGGTCATCACGTATCCGGGCGCCGACGCCGCGCACGACGCGGTGATCCGCCGCCTGGAGGCGCTCGCGGCCACGCGCCCGAGCACGCGCATGATCCCGGCCCTCGGGGAGGACGGCTACCGCGCCCTCCTCCAGGAGGCGGACGTGATGGTGGGGAACTCGTCGAGCGGGCTCATCGAGGCGCCGTCCTTCGGTCTGCCCGTGGTCAACGTGGGGATCCGCCAGCAGGGCCGCCTCCGCGCGGCCAACGTGATCGATGTGGGGCATGGGCGCGAGGAGATCGCGGCGGGGATCCGGCGCGCCCTCGCGCCCGGGTTCCGCGCGGGCCTGCGCGGCCTCGTGAACCCCTACGGCGACGGGCACGCGGCGCCGCGCATCGCCCGGGTGCTGCGCGAGGCGGAGCTGGGCCCCCGGCTCGTGCGCAAGCGTTTCGTGGATCTCGCGTGAAGATCGCCTTCCTCGCCTCCCGCAAGGGCTATCTCAAGGTCATGGGCTCGCTCATCCAGGCCGCGATCGAGCGCGGCCACGAGGCCTTGCTGCTGACCGACCCGGCCGAGCGAAAGCCCGGCGAGGCCACGACCCCGGAGGACCTGGCGCACTGGCCGCGCGCGCGGGTCCTGCCGATCCAGCGCGGCGCGTCACTGGTGCCGCTGCTCACGGGCGCGCGGGCCGAGGCCCTGGTGGGGCCGTCGCTGCACTTCGTGCTCGCCAGCATGGGACCGGAGGCGGACATCCGTGCCGTGCGGGCCGCGGGGGTCCGGCTGTACTCCGTGGACTACATCCTGGAGGCGCTGAACAGCCGGCCCGAGGCCTACCACCTCTTGGACCGCACGTTCTACACGAGCGAGGATCAGCGGCAATTGCACTGGAGCCTTCCGAAGTTCAAGGCCGAGTTCGATTCGCTGCGCCAGAGCCTGAACCTGGCGGCTCGCAGCGCGGTCGGCGGCTCCACCATGCTGGATCAGCTCGGGCTCGTCGACCGGGAGGTGGTGAGGCGTCACCTGGGCATCGGGCCGGACAAGCCGGTGGTGCTATTCATGTCGCTCAAGATGACGGTCCCGGAGCGCCGGTTGGTCTGGGGCGACGGGTCGGCGCTCACCCGGACCGCCCGGGCCGTCGCCCGCCGCCGCCCGGACCTCGTCCCCGAGATCTGGAAGGGGAACGGGTACCGCGCGCTGGCCGAGGCCGTCCGTCGCTTCTGTGACCGGTCGGGCGCGGCCCTGGTCGTGAAATCCAGGGAGAAGAACCGCGATCCCCGGTTCCTCCGGAATCTCGCCGATGTCTTCGTGGAGCGCGACGACGAGGTGTTTCCGTATACCTCGATCCAGCTCATGGCGGTGGCCGCCCTCTGCATCCATTTCCTGAGCGGCGCCGTCTTCGAGGCCGCCATGGCCGGTGTCCCCTCGATCAGTGTCGGGGTGCCGCTGTCGCGCGCGCAGCGGGAATACCCCGCCCATGAACTCGTCTTCGACACCCGGAAGGGCGGCATCTGGAACTTTCCGGGCGTCGCATGGTTCACGCCGCCCGAGGAAGCGGTGTCGCTGCTCGAAGGCCGCACGCTCGCCGACTTCCGCCTGGATCCCTCCGCGCGCCACGCCTACGTCGAGCGCCACCTGGGGTTCGACGATCTGTGCAGCAGCCAGCGCGTGCTGCAGGCGATCGAGGACGACGCGCGGGTCAGCTCCGCTTCGCCAGGAGCAGCTCCGCCATCCTGAAGTCCATCTCGGAGTCGATGTTGACCGAGACGTCCCTCGGCATCACGTAGCCCCTCGTGGCCCGCGGGTAGAAGGTGCGCTGATCACGGAGCGCGGGGACCCGGATCGCGTAGATCGACCCGTTCGGCCGATAGGCCTGCGGAAGGTCCTGCCGCCGGGACACCCGTCCGCCCTCGGGAAAGAGCCAGGAGAGCCGTCCGTCGGACAGGGAGAGCATCCAGTAGGGGGGATAGTCGGGCTCGGTGACCGCGACCACCGCCTCGGCATCCTCGTGCGCGCGCAGCGTCTCCAGCGCCCCGTCGATGTGCGCGCCGGCTCGCAGCGGAGTGGTGGCCGGCAACAGCACCACGACGTCGGGAGTGAAGCGCTCGTGGCTCTCGAGCCAGTCGAGAGCGTGGAGCGTCACCGCCACCGTGGAGCTGCGATCGTCGGCCAGATCGGCGGGTCTCACGAACGGCGCCGGGCATCCCGCCCGCCGGGCCACCTCGAGGATCTCCGCGTCCTCCGAGGAGAGGACGGTGCGGGCGAGGCCGCGGCAGGCGAGCGCGGCCTCGATGGTGTGAACGAGCACCGGCCGGCCCGCCAGGGGAAGGACGTTCTTCCGCGGCAGCCCCTTCGAGCCGCCCCGGGCGATGACGAGGCCTAGGGCGACCAGGCGCGCGCTCCGCGGGTGCCGGCCGCGGTCATGTCAGTCGACGGCCACCCAGCGGCCCGAGGCGTTCGAGCGGGCGCAGGCGTCGATGACGCGCTGGATCTGGTAGCCCTCACGCAGGTCCACGACCGGTTTCGTGCCGCGGTCGACGCAGTCGAAGAAATGATCGAGCTCCTCGACGTACATCTGGTCGTAGCTCCGCTCGCTCGTGAACGTCTCCCACCTCCGGGCCTCGGGCTCCCAGGCGCGCACCGTGTGCTCGCGCAGGTCCACCAGGACGGTTCCGGTGGTGCCGATGAGCTCGACCTGGGTGCGGATCGAGCGGTCCACCATGTCAAGGTGGATCGACCCGACCGCCCGATCCCCGAAGCGCGCGACCACCTCGCAGACGTCGTCGGAGTCCACCTCGAGGTCGCTGAACGTTCCCGCCACCGCGCACACGCCGGTGATGGGCCCGCACAGCCACTGCATCCAGTCGAAGGCGTGACACTCGTCCAGGAGCACCCCGCCGCCCTGGTCCTTCTTGGACATGTAGAACGTGCGGTAGTCCTCCCACGGGTGCCAGTCGGGCAGGTACGCCCCGGTGAAGCTCCGCGCGGTCACGAGGCGTCCGATGCGTCCGGCGTCGAGGAGCTCCTTGGCCTTCCGGAGCGGCTTGAAGAAGCGCATGCAGAAGGCGGTCATCCCGACGAGCCCGCGCTGCTCGAGCAGGTCCACCAGCTCGGGCACGCCGTCCGGCGAGTGCGAGACCGGCTTCTCCATGAAGATGTGCTGGCCGCGGCGGGCGAGCGCGAGCGCGGTCGGCACGTGATAGGCGGTCGGCACGCACACGAATCCGGCCTGGTACGTCCCGGCCGTGAGCGCCTCGTCGAGGCCCGTGAAGACCTTGACCTCCGGATGCTTGGCGGTGATCTCGGCGCGGCGATCGTCGCGCGTCTCGACCACCGAGGCCGAGCGGCCGCTCGCCAGCAGGTTGCGGAGATGGCGCTTGCCGATGGAGCCGCCGCCGACGACGAGAGCGGTGATCATGACGAGAGCATCTCCTCGGTGATCGGAGTGTGATGGGGGATCGCCCGCGCGGTCCGGCGGCCGAGCACGACGGGCAGCGCGGCGGGCGAGAGGCCGGTGCCCGGGCGGAGCACGTCCAGATCCTCGCGTCCGAGCACCGCGCCGGCGGGCAGGTCCCGCGCGGCGACGAGGCTCTTGCGGGCCACGTCGCGCACCGGCAGCTCGCTCGGGACCGGCCGCTTGACGCCGTCGCCCAGCGCGGATTCGACGTCGCGGATCGCGGCCACCAGCGCCCGCAGCTCGTCGGGAAGCAGGGACGCCTGATGGTCGGGTCCGGGCAGGCTCCGGTCCAGGGTGAAGTGCTTCTCGACGTAGGCCGCGCCGCGCGCGACCGCCGCGATCGCCACGGTCAGGCCGGTCGAGTGATCGGACAGTCCCACCGGCGCTCCGAAGGCCCGCGCGAAGCTGTCCATCACCCGCAGGTTCGAGAGGGCGGGATCGGCCGGGTAGTTGCTCACGCACTGGAGCACGGCCAGATCGGTGGTGCCGGCGGCCCGGAGCGTGGCCACCGCGGCCTCCACCTCGGCCATGTCGGCCATGCCGGTGGAGAGCACCACCGGCAGCCCGAGCGCGCCCACCACCTCGAGCATCGGCAGGTTGGTCACGTCGCCGGAGGAGATCTTGATGCGCCGGACTCCGAGCGCCTTCAGGAAGCGCGCGCTCTCGGGGTCGAACGGGGTCGACATGAACTCGATGCCCTGCCGGGCGCAGTACGCGAACAGCATCTCGTGGTCGGCGGGGGAGAGGGCGAGGCGCGCCAGCATCTCGTACTGGCTCTGCTCGCTGCCGGTGGCGCGCTGCTGGTACTCGGCTTTGGCCGCGCGCCGGGTGAGCAGGCGGTCCACGCTGAACGTCTGGAACTTGACCGCGTCGGCCCCCGCCCCGACCGCCACGTCGACCAGGGCCCGCGCGAGCGCGGGATCGCCGTTGTGGTTGACGCCGGCCTCGGCGATGACGAACGTGCGGGAATTCACTTGACGCATCTTACACCACGGTGTTCAACTTGTGAACATTCTCCATGCAGCGCCAGCACGAGCGGAACCTCGAGATCCTGACCGCCATCGGCGACGGAGCCCCGGTCACCCAGCGGGCCCTGGCCGCGCAGCTCGGCGTGGCCCTGGGGCTCGCCAACCTCTGCCTCAAGCGCCTCGCGAGCAAGGGCCTCATCAAGATGATGGAATTCCCGGCCAAGCCCTCGGCGCGCAAGCGGCTGCACTACGTGCTGACCCCGAAGGGCGCGGCGGAGAAGGCGCGGCTCTCCTACGAGTACATGGCGTATTCCCTGCGGCTCCTGCGGCGCACCCGTGGCAATCTCCGGGAGACGATGGCACGCCTCCACGCGGCCGGCACGAAGCGCTTCGCGCTCTGCGGAGTGGGCGAGGCGGCCGAGCTGGCCTATCTCACGCTGCGCGAGTTCGGCCTCGAGCCGATCGGTGTCTTCGATCACACCGCGGGCGGCCGATTCCTGGGGTTCCCGGTCCGGCCGCTGGAGGAGCTGGCGGCCGAGGAGGTCGACGGGGTCATCGTGGCCACGTTCGACCGGCCGGAGCAGCGCGTGGTCGAGCTGGGCGCGCTCGGGATCCCGGCCGGCAAGTGCCTCACCCTGCGCCGCCTGAGCCATCCGGTGGCGCGGCCGGAGGACCGGACCCGGCGATGAGCGGCCGGCTCCTGATCCTGGGGGCGGGCGGCCACGGCCGCGCCGTCGCCGACCTCGCCCGGGCGTGCGGCTTCACGGTGGCCGGGTTCACCGACCGCTCCCTGGCCGCGAGCAGTCCGCGGACGCCCATCCTCGGCACCGACGCCGAGCTGGCCGCGCTCATCCGCCCGCAGCAGATCGATGGGGGCGTGGTCGGCGTCGGCAACACCGCGCTCGCGCGCCGCGCCCAGCTCTACGACGTGCTGGTGGCCGCCGGGGTGCCGCAGCCGCCGCTCGTCCATCCCCGGGCGGTCGCGTCGCCTTCGGCCGAGGTCGGCGCGGGGTCGGTGGTCTTCGCGGGGAGCGTGCTCGGGAGCGGGGTGCGCATCGGAGCGAACGCGGTGCTCTACAGCGGGGTCGTCGTGGAGCACGAGTGCACGATCGGCGATCACGGTTACCTCTCGCCCGGCGTCGTGCTCTCGGGCCAGGTGACGGTGGAGGCCGGCGCCTTCCTCGGCGCGGGCGCGGTGGTGCTGCCCGGCCTGCGCATCGGGGCGGGGGCGGTGGTCGCCGCGGGCGCGGTGGTGACCGCCGACGTCGCGGCGGGTCAGACGGTCATGGGCGTGCCGGCCCGCGCAGTCCGCTCCGAAGGAAGCGGATGAGGTCGCCCGGCGCGAGCAGGGTGACGGTGTAGCGGAGGTTCTCCCGCGTGCCCGGGTGGACCTGGAACAGGTAGGCCAGATAGAGCGCGAGCGCCCCCGCCGCGGCGGGAAGCGTCGCCCACCACGAGCCCATTCCGAGCGATCCGGCCGCGAGCATGAGCGCGTGGAAGGTCGCGAGCATCAGCCCGAAGCCGCCCAGGTAGGCCCAGGTCCGCGGATAGAGCGGGATCCCCGCCAGGTCACGGCTCCAGCGGAAATAGATCCAGCACGGAAGCAGCACGAGCACGAGCCGGCCCGCCGCGCCGCCCGGCGCGCCCGGCCAGAGCCCGGTGATCCCCACGCCGGCGCCGCCGGCCGGCACCAGCACCGCGAGCGCGGCGACGTACACCACCACCCGGAGCACGTTGACCGGGATGAAGCGGCGGGCCTCTTCCAGGGCGTAGAGGATCAACGTGTAGGGATTGACGATGTTCGCCACGAGCGTGACCAGGATCAGCACCCGCAGGGGGGTCGCGGCCGGCCGGAAGGCGTCGCCGAAGAGCAGCGCGATGCCGACCTCCGCGAAGGCCCATACGCCGAAGGCCAGCGGCGTCGTGATGAAGAGCAGCTTGTCGAAGGCCCCGAAGAAGAACTCGCGCGCCTCGCGGTCCCGGGCGGGAGACCGCTCGACGTAGATGCGGGAGAGGCGCGTGAACAGGAAGGTGGCGGGCGCCGCGATCACCGAGGACAGGGCTTCCCACAGGGTGCGGGCCACGTGGTAGTAGCCGGCCGCGGTGAGGCCGGCCCAGCGTCCCACCACCACGCGGTCGATCGAGTCCTGGAAGAGCGCCAGCGGCGTGCTCACCAGGAAGGGGCGCGCATAGCTCCAGTAGGCCCCGAAGCTCTGGCGGGTCGGCCGCCGCGGGACGACCCCGTACCGCAGGGCGAGGACGAGCGCCGCCGCGAGGCCGCCCAGCACCCCGTCGAGCGCGAAGGTGGCGACGACCCAGTCGATCCGCGGGGCCCAGACGAGCACCGCGAGCGTGGCGCACAGGCGACCGAGGCGGGCCGCGAGGACGATGATCGAGTGCGGCACGATCCACTCGCGGGCCACGAACACCTTGAGGAAGACGTCCGCGAGGTTGCTGGCGAGCTGGGAGACCAGCAGGAGCAGGAAGACCACGCTCAGGTCGGTGGCGGACACGAGCCGGCGGCTCCAGGGCAAGGCCCACCCGGCCAGCAGGCACGCCTGCAGCGCGAGCTGGATCGCGGCCATCGTGCCGATGCAGCGTCCGGCGTCCTGGCCCTCCGAGAGCCGCTTGAGGTGGGCCTGGGCGAACCCGGGCAGCAGGGCGGCCATGAGGAGGCCGACGAGTCCGGTGCTGAAGCCGATGGTGCCGAGCGCGGCCGGACCCAGCACGCGCGCGATCAGGACCGACACCATCATGCCGAGGGCGCTGCCGCTCCAGGTGCTGGCCAGCAGCAGCAGGGACTTCCGGCCCAGATCCTGGGGCGGCATCGGGGTCAGGCGTCGGGCGCGGCGTCGAGGATCGGGCCCTTGTCCGGCGCGCCGAATCGGCGCAGGCAGTGGAGCAGGTCGCCGAGGCATCCGGTGCACAGCTTGCCGCTGTGCTCTTTTCCCGGCGTCGGCCAGCGTCCCTGCGCACAGGCGCGGCGCAGCTCGCCGATGGTGAGCCCGGTGCAATAGCAGAGGAGCAGACCGTCGAGCTCCTCGGGCACCGCGCCGGCGCTCACTTGAAGTAGCTGAACAGGTGATCGAAGAGCACGAGCTCGCCGCCGTCGGGGTGGCGCCCCACCACGTAGGAGGCGAGCCGGAAGAGCGCCTTCACCTCGACGCGCTCCAGCCGGTGTCCGCCCTGCTCGGCGGCGAGGGCCACCTCGGTGTGGGCCTTCGGCTCCAGCGCGACGTCGTGGGCCAGGCGGGTCTCGCCGTAGTACGTGAAGACCTGGGCCTTCGCGGGGCTGAAGCGCGAGAGGTTGCCGAGGATGAGCGAGTGCCGGCCGCTCCCGGCGTCCGTCCGGAACAGATAGGTCTCGAAGTTGTTGATGCCGGTGGCCCCGATCCGGTCGGGGACGCCGCCCAGGGTGGCGTTGACCGCGTAGTACAGCGGGGGCGCCGCCGAGCCCCGACGATGCAGGTAGCCGTAGTGATGCGGGCGATACGGGAAGATGCGCTCATCGTACCGGGCGTCGAAGACGATCATCACCCGGGACCGGCCGCCGAGATATCCGCGGGCCAGCTCGCCGAGGTCGAGGGTATCCTGCCGCGCGTCGATGGCCACGTTGCCGAGGGGCGCGCCGTCGGGAGCGTAGATGTCGACGGCGAGCGAGGCCAGATGCCGCCGCCCTCCGGTATCGCGCTGGTGGACCAGCTCGACGAGGTGATCGTCCCCCGCCTCGTAGTAGGTCACCGAGAGGAGGGCGGAGAGGCTACTTGACATGCATGAGCGAGAGCGGCCCCGCCAGATCGCGCGGTCCGGCACCCACGAGGTAGAGGTTGAACCAGGCGTTGCCCTCGAGGTGCAGGTGCTCGACCGCGGGCGCGCCCGCGCCCGGCTCGCCGAGCTGCGCGATGTCGAACAGGAGCGAGCCCATCGGCGGCAAGATGAGCAGCCGGTTCCCGCGCCGGCGGCCGTCGCGGCTCGCCACCAGCCGGATCCGGTTGACCACGTTGGAGAGGTTCATGAGCAGCAGGTGCGAGCGGCTCTCCGCGCCCACGAACACGTATTGCTCGCGCCGGAACGCGGCGATGGTCCGCCCGAAGAGCGCGAGCACGCGGCCGAGGACGGCGAGGAGGGCGCGGGTCCAGGCCGGGTAGGTCTCCACGAATTCCTGCCGGCCGTGGGTCGCGGTGTAGTACCGGCCGTCGGACAGCGTCGTGTAGAGATCGGAATGCAGGTGCGACACGTCGACGGTCACGAAGCCGCAGCCGGCCGCGGTCGGCCGGAGATGGACCTCCGCGGTGTCGACGCTGGAGGCGAGCGAGACCGGGTAGCGGTGCACGAGGGTCCCGTCGGCGTCGTATTGCCCGACCGAGGAAGAGAACGGCCCGCGATTGTGCTCGGGCTTGAATCGGGCCTCGATGTTGTTGACCAGCACCACGCAGTCGAGACCGGGGCGGGTCAGCCAGGGCAGGTAGTACGTCGGGGTCCGCACGACGCCGAGTGCCTTGCGAGCGATGCCCCGGACGCCTGACGCCATCGGGGCAGCCTACTCACGCCCCTCGTGGAGTGTCAAGCTATCCGGGGGGTTGCGCCGGCGCCGGCGGGCGCCGGGGCCGGATTCCCCCCGGGGAGTTTGAGGATTCCGGGGCCTTTGTCTATCATGCCTTCAGACCCATCATGACGAGCATCCCCCAGAACCTCTGCGTAGGGGCCGGCACCACCATCCGGGCGACCCTCGAGGCCATCACGAAGAACGGCCGCCAGGTGGCGCTGGTGACGGACGGTGACGACCGGCTGCTCGGCATCGCGACCGACGGCGACGTCCGCAAGGCGCTGCTCCGGGGCGCCTCGCTCGAATCGGCGATCGGGGAGCACATGAACGCGACTCCGGTGACCGGGCGCGCGGGGCTCGCCCGGACCGAGGCGGACGAGCTCATGCGGGTCCGGCGCATCCGTCACCTGCCGCTCGTCGACGGCGGCGGCCGGCTGGTGGACGTGGTGTTCCTCGACGATCTGTTCGCGCGCCCGCCGCTGCCCGCCTCCGCGGTGATCATGGCGGGCGGGATGGGCACCCGGCTCCGGCCGCTCACCGAGGAGACGCCCAAACCGCTGCTGCGCGTGGGTGGGCGGCCGCTCGTCGAGATCCTGATCGAGCGGCTCGCGCGGTGCGGAGTGGAGGAGGTGGCGGTGGCGGTGCACCACAAGTCCGACATGGTCCGGGCCCAGCTCGGCGACGGCGCCCGCTTCGGCGTGCGGCTCTCCTACGTGGACGAGCCCGAGCGCCTCGGTACCATCGGCGCCCTCACCCTCCTCCGCCCGCGCCCGGTCGACCCGTTCTTCGTCATCAACGGCGACATCCTCACCAAGTGCGACTTCCGGGCGATGTGGGAGTTCCATCGCGCCCAGCGGGCCCGCATGACGGTGGGTGTCTCGCTCCACCAGGTGGACATCCCGTACGGTGAGTTCACCCTGCAGGGGACCCGCATCAGCCGGCTGGAGGAGAAGCCTCGCAAGGAGTTCCCGATCAATGCCGGGATCTACATGCTCGAGCCCTCGCTCATCGATCTGATCCCGTCCGGGCAGTACTTCGACGCCACCGATCTGATCCGCGCTTGCCTCGAGCACGACCACCCGGTGTCCGCCCACCTGATCCGCGAGTACTGGCTCGACGTGGGCCGTCACGACGATCTGCGCAAGGCCGACCGCGACATCGCCGAAGGGCTGCTGGACTAGGCGCGCATGCACACGATCGGGGTGGTGGGCATGGGCTATGTCGGTCTCACCATGGCGGTGGCGCTGGCCCGCAAGGGCTTCACCGTCCACGGGGTGGACGCCTCGCCCGCGGTGCTCGCCGCGCTCTCGGAAGGCCGCGCGCACCTCTTCGAGCCCGGGGTCGAGGAAGGGCTCGCCGCGTTTCGGGGCGAGCGCCTGCTCGTCGGGCGGGAGCTGCCCGCGGCCGGCGTCGACGCGGTCATGATCTGTGTCTCGACGCCCACCAACCCGGCGACGCACGCTCCCGAGCTGGAGAACCTGCGCGCGGCGGCCCGCCACGTGGCCGAGCGCTGCGCGCCCGACACCCTCGTGATCGTCCGCTCCACGGTCCCGGTGGGAGCGAGCCGCGGCGTGGTGCTGCCGGAGCTCACCGCGCGCTGGGGCGCGGGAGCCCGCCTGGCGTTCGCTCCGGAGCGGACCATCCAGGGGCAGGCCCTGCGCGAGCTGGAAGAGCTGCCGCAGGTGGTGGGCGGCGTGGACGCGGCCAGCCGTGACGCGGCGGCTGCGCTGTTCTCTCGGGTCACGCGGCGGGTCGTGCCCGTCGGATCGCTCGAGGCCGCGGAGCTGGTGAAGCTGGTCAACAACTGCCACACCGACCTGATCTACGCCTACGGCAACGAGGTGGCCCTGATGGCCGAGCGCTGGGGGCTCGATCCGCTCGAGGTCATCCGCGCGGCGAACCTCGACTACCCGCGCCCGGACCTGGCCAGGCCCGGCTACGTGGGCGGCGGCTGCCTCTCGAAGGACCCCTACATCCTGATGAGCGCGGCGCAGGCCGCCGGCTACACGCCGTGGCTCGTCGGCCAGGCGCGCGGGCTCAACGAGCACCTGCCGCTCCGGGTGGCCGAGCGGATCGTCGCGCTGATCCGCGAGGCGCGAGGCAGCGCCGAGGGCGCGCGCCTGGCGGTGCTGGGCTGGGCCTACAAGGGCTGGCCGCCCACCGACGACATGCGCGGCGCCCCCATCCACGCGATGCTGCCGATCTATCGCGCGGCCGGGCTCGACCTGCGCGGCCACGACTACCTGGTCGCCCCCGCCGTCATCCGCGGCCTGGGGGCCACGCCGGTGAGCGCGGAGGCCGCGTGGGACGGGGCGGACGCGGTGCTCGTCATCACCAATCATCCGGAGTACGCCAAGCTGGACCTGCCCGCGCGGCTCGCCGCGATGCACCGCCCCGCGGTGCTCTTCGACTCCTGGCGCATCCTGGACGAGGAGGCGGTGCGCCGGGCGGGTGTGCGGTACGCGGCCCTCGGGTATGGCTAGGATCCTCGTCCTGGGCGGCGCGGGCTTCATCGGCGGCCACCTCGCCGCGCGCCTGGCCGCCGAGGGCCATGCGCTGACCCTGGTCGACGATCTCTCGCGCGGCCGCCGCGACACCGCGATCGAGAGCCTGGCCGCGCGCCCCAACGTCCGCTTCGTCGAGGCCGACCTCACGCGCGCGGACGCGCTCGACCGGCTGCCGCGCGACTGGGACCAGGTCTACATGCTGGCCGCGGTGGTCGGCGTGCGCAACGTCGAGACGGACCCGGCGCGGGTGGTGCGGGTGAACACGCTCGCCCTGCTGCATCTCCTCGACTGGTTGCCCGGCCGCGGCGAGGTGCTCTTCTTCGCGTCCACCAGCGAGACGTACGCGGGCGGCGTCGCGGCCGGGCACGTGCCGGTGCCGACGCCCGAGGCGGTGCCGCTCGGGGTGCCCGACGTGGCCGCGCCGCGCTTCGCCTACGCGGCGAGCAAGATGCTGGGCGAGGCGGCGGTGATCCACACCGCGCGCGCCCGCGGGCTCCGCGCGGTGATCGGCCGCTTCCACAACGTCTACGGCCCGCGCATGGGCGCCGATCACGTGATTCCCGAGCTGTCGCTGCGCGCGCTCCGCCGCGAGGATCCCTTCCGGGTATTCGGCGCGGAGCAGCGTCGCGCCTTCTGCCACGTGGCCGACGCGCTCGAGGCGATGACGCGGCTGCTCGCGGCCGAGGCGGCGTGGGGCCAGGTCGTGAACATCGGGAACGACGCGGAGGAGACCCCGATCGGCGAGCTCGCGGAGCTGATCCTCCGCACCGCGCGCTTCGCGCCCCGGGTCGAGAGCCGGCCCGCCCCGTCCGGCTCGGTGGCGCGCCGCTGCCCCGACATCGGCCGCCTCCGCGCGCTGACCGGCTTCGCGCCCAAGGTCTCGCTCGAGGCGGGGGTGGCCGAGACCTTCGCGTGGTACCGCGAGTGGTCTTCGCATGAGGGGGCCGGCCGGTGACCGCGTCCCGGCGCGTGATTCCGAACGCGGTCCCCCATCTGGCCGGGAACGAGTGGAAGTACGTCAAGGAGTGCCTCGACACCAACTGGGTCTCTTCCGCGGGCCCGTTCGTGGACCGCTTCGAGCGGGAGACGGCCCAGTACGTGGGCGTGCCGCACGCGGTGGCCACCGTCAACGGCACCGCCGCGATTCACGTGGCCCTGCTCGCGGCCGGAGTGACCGCGGGGGACGAGGTGCTGGTGCCGGCGTTCACCTTCGTGTCCACCGCCAACGCGGTGGCCTATTGCGGCGCGCACCCGGTGTTCCTGGACTGCGAGGAGACGTCCTGGGGGCTCGATCCGGTGCGTGTGGCCGAGTTCCTGGACGGCGAGTGCGAGGTGAAGGGCGCGCAGGTGGTGAACCGGCGCAGCGGCCGGACGGTCCGCGCGCTGCTGCCGGTGCACCTCTACGGCCACCCCTGCGATCTCGACCCGCTGCTCGCGCTGGCCCGGCGCTACCCGATGGCGGTGGTGGAGGACTCGGCCGAGGCGCTCGGCGCGCGTTACCGTGGCCGGGCGGTCGGGGCCGATGGGCTGGCGGGGTGCCTGTCGTTCAACGGCAACAAGATCATCACCACCGGGGCGGGCGGCATGGTGCTCGCGCGCGACGAGGCGATGGCCGCGCGTGTGCGCCGGCTCACCACCCAGGCGCGGGGCGATGCGATCGAGTTCATCCACGACGAGATCGGCTTCAACTACCGCCTGAGCAATCTGCACGCGGCCCTCGGGGTGGCCCAGCTCGAGCAGATCGACGGGTTCGTGGAGGACAAGCGGGCGACCGCCGCCTTCTACGCGGGCGCCCTCGGGCGGCTCGACGGCGTGCATCCGTTCGTGGAGACCGCATGGGCCCGCTCGACCTACTGGATGGCCTCGATCCTGCTCGACGAGGGCCGGTGCCGCGACGTCCGGGCGTTGATCCGCGATCTGAACGCGGCCGGCATCCAGGCGCGGCCGCTCTGGCGCCCGCTGCACCTGCAGCCCGCGTTCCAGCGCGCCCAGACCGGCCCGGTGTCGGTCGCGGAGCGGCTCCACGCACGCGGGCTCTCGTTGCCCTGCTCGGTCGGGATCACGTCGGAGGAGCGGCAGGACGTCGTGGACGCGGTCGTGCAGCGGCTTTCGTGAGCCGCGCCGCCGAGCTGCGCGACCGCGTCCGGCGCTACTACACCAGCTACTACCGCGACGTCCTGGGAATCCCCGACTGGGCGGTGCTGGTCGGGCTCCGCGAGGACGAGGAGCGGCAGGAGCGCGGGCGGCTCGATCGGCTGCGGCGGCTCCTCGGCGGGGCCGTGCGGGGCCGCGTCCTGAACGTGGGCTGCGGCACCGGCGGGTTCAACCTGGCGGTGGAGGAAGCCGGAGCCCGCGCGGTCGGGGTGGACGCCGACGCGGAGGCCGTCGCCATCTGTGCGCTCAAGCGGGAGAAGGGCGGGAGCGCCTTCGTCCGCGCCGCCGCCGAAAGGCTGCCGTTCCCGACCGAGACCTTCGACGTCGTCTACTGCTTCTCCTCGATCGAGCACGTGGAGTCGGTCGAGGAATCGGTGGCGGAGATGGTGCGCGTGACCCGTCGAGGCGGCCTCATCTACGTGCACACTCCCAATGCCTGGTCGTGGTACGAGGGCCACTACAAGCTCCTCTGGGCGCCGTTTCTGCCCGCCGCCCTCGGCCGGCTCTACCTGCGGGCGCGGGGCCGCCCGACCGGGTACCTCGCGACGCTGCGGCGGCTCACCCCCGCGGCGATGCGCCGGGCCTTCGCCCGCGCGGGAGTGCGCGATCTCCGCTTCCACGACGACGCGCCGGCCCGCGAGTCGGTGGGGCCGCTGCGCGGGCCGATCGGGCTCTACTATCGGCTCTCCGGCGTCTCGCCGTTCATCGAGCTGGTGGCGCGCAAGCCGTGACGTCGATCCTGTTCGCGTCGGAGTACTATCCGCCCTTCGCGCCCGGCGGCGCCGAATGGAGCACCGCCGCGTGGGCCGCCGCGCTCGTGCGCCGCGGCCACCGCGTGACGGTGGTGACGCCCAACTACGGGGCGGCGGCTCGCGAGGAGCGCGACGGGGCCGCGATCGTCCGCGTGCCGTTTCCGGTGAAGCTCCGGCCGGGGCAAGGCGAGGCGCGCTTCCTCGCGCACCGCAACCCGCTGTTCCATTTCTACTTCGCCTGGCACGTGCGGCGGGCCGCGCGCGCGGCGGGAGCCGAGGTCATCCACGCTCAGGGCAAGGCGGCCCTGGTCGGCAGCTGGCTGGCGGGCCGGAGCCTCGGTCGCCCGGTGGTGGCGACGATCCGCGATCTGGGATTGCTGTGTCCGCTCGGCCACTGCACCGTGTTCGAGTCGTGGGCCCGGTTCGACTGCACGACCGGCCAGTATCTCGGCAAGTGCCTCCCGTACCACCTGACCCACTACGCCGCCGGGCTCGGCGCCGCCGGGCGCGCGCGAGTGCGCGTCGCCGCGGTCGCCGCGTGGGCCGACAACCGGATGCGACAGCAGGCGATGAAGCGCGTGGCCCGCCTGATCGGCGTCAGCCAGGGTATCCTCGACGTGTACCCGACCCGGCTGCTGGGACCGCGCGCCCGGGTGGTGCCCAACCTGCCTCCACCGGTGCCGGTGCCGTCCGACGCGGAAGCCCGGTCCGCGAGGTCTCGGCTCGGGATCGGGACCGACCCCCTGGTGCTCTACGCGGGCAAGCTCTCGATCGGGAAGGGGACGCCGGTGTTGCTGGACGCGCTCGACCGCATCGCCGCCGCGGTGCCGGGCGCGCGCTTCGCGCTCGCCGGAAAGGGGGACATGACGATCCCGTCGCGGCCGGATCTCCGCGTGCTGGGCGTGCTGCCGCAGGCCGAGCTGTTCGCGCTCTACCGCGCCGCCGACGTGATCGTGGTGCCGTCGGTGTGGCCCGAGCCGCTGAGCCGCGTGCTGCTCGAGGCCATGCGCCTCGGCCGGCCGGTGGTGGCGACCGCGGTCGGGGGGACGCCGGAGGCGGTCGAGCACGGCGTGACCGGCCTCCTGGTGCCGCGGCGGGATCCGGAGGCTCTCGCCAAGGCGGTCATCGAGCTGCTGCTCGATCCCGAGCGACGCGCGCGCATGGGCCGGGCGGCCGCCGAGCGCGCCCGCACCGCCTTCGACGAGGAGCGCCTCGTCACCGCGCTGCTCGACGTCTATCGCGAGGCGAGCGCGGCGTGAGCCGACTCGCGTACTACCTGGGCGTATCCTACCGGCGCAAGCGGGTGGACGCGGATCTGGCGGCCGCGTCCGTGCACTTCAGCGGGCGCGTCCTGGACGTGGGCGGGGCCCGCCGGCGCGGCGCCTTCCGTCCTCCACCCGCGGCCCGCTGGGTGGTCGCCGACATCGATCGCGCGAACGGGGCCCACGTGGGTGCCGACGTGCAGGCGCTGCCGTTCCGTGACGCCGCCTTCGACGCGATCAAGGCCACCGAGCTGCTCGAGCACGTGCCGGACGTGGCCCGGGCGCTCGCCGAGTGCCGGCGCGTGCTCCGTCCCGGGGGGCACCTGGTGATCACCGTGCCTTTTCTGGAGCGCCTGCACGGCGATCCGGCCGACTACTCCCGGTACACCCGCCGCATGTGGGAGCGCCTCCTCGCCGACGCGGATCTCAAGCCGGTGACCATCGCCGAGCAGGGCGGGTACTTCACCCATCTGGCGGGCATGCTGCGCTTCCTGGTGCAGCGCGCGCCGCGCCCGCTGCGCTGGGCCGGCTACTGCACCTTCCCGCTGCTCGATCTGCTGACGCGGCTCGACGCCTCGCCGCGCGCGCGCGCATCCGACTTCGCGGCCTTCGTGGGCGGCTACCTCATCGTGGCCGAGCGGCCGCCCGCCTCGTGAGGCGCGCGTGAGGATCTGCACGCCCCACTGCGGCATCGCGCCCGAGACCACCTCGGGTGGCGAGACCTACGAGCGGGAGCTGCTCGAGCGGCTGGGCCGGGCCGGCGTGCGGCTCGAGATCATCCTGGCCCGCGGAAAGCCCCACCCGCCGGACGTGCCGAACTGGACGGTCCACCGATTCGGCATCGGCCGCGGCCTGCGCTGGTACGTGGCCCCGTTCGTGGTGCCCGCGGCCATCCGGCGCGTGCACGAGACGGTGGGTTTCGATCTGCTCCGGGTGCATTCGCTGCGCTACATCGGCCCGTCCGCGCTCGCGGCCCGTCGACGGTACCGCCTGGACGTTCCCGTCGTCTCGCATCACCACCACCTCGACCCGAGCCCGCTCAACCGGCTGATCGAGAAGCGGGTGGTGGACGCGTCCGATCGCGTGGTGGTGGGCAGCGAGTTCGCGCGGCGGCAGCTTCGCGAGGAGCTGGGGGCGCGCACCGATCACGTCTCGGTGGTGTACTACGGCGTGGATCCGCGCTTCACCCCGCGGCCGCCGAGCGAGGCGCTGCGCGCGCGCTACGGGCTGGCGGGGCGCCGGGTCGTGCTCTTCTTCGGCGGGCTCAAGCCGCGGAAAAACCTGGGGCTGCTCCTCGAGGCCTGGCAGACCCTCGCGGCCCGGCACCCCGACACCACCTTGCTGGTCGCGGGCGGAGGCTCGCGGCTGCCCGACCTCAAGGCGCGGGCGAGCCGGCTCGGGCTGGACGGTCGGGTCGTGTTCACCGGCTACGTGGCGGAGGCCGAGAAGCCCGAGCACTTCAACCTGGGCGACGTCTTCTTCTTCCCCTCCGCGATGGAAGGCTTCGGGCTCACGGTGGCGGAGGCCATGTCCTCGGGCCTGCCGGTGGTCGCGTCCAACCGCGGGTCCATTCCCGAGCTCGTGGTGGACGGCGAGGGCGGCTTCGTCTGCGATCCGGCGGGGCCGGGCCCATTCGTGGAGAAGCTCTCGCTGATCCTGGGCGACCGAGCGCTCGGGGAGAAGTTCGGCCACGCCAACCGCGAGCGGGTCGAGCGGATGTTCCGCTGGGAGCGCTGCGTGGACGGCACGCGCCGGGTCTACGAGACCGCGCTCGGGGAATGGCGCGGCCGCGGGGGCGAGGAGCACGCCCGGTGAACGGCCTGCGGCGCCTGGTGGTCCGGGGCGTGGATCTGGTCAACCGGCGCGGCAAGTCGGTCGGGGTGCGGCTGGTCAAGCTCACCGGCAAGCGGCCGTACGCGATCCACCCCAAGCACCTGGTCGAGCAGCCGTGGCACGACTGGTACCTGCCGTATCTGGACCGCCGCGACTTCGTGCTGGACGTGGGCTGCAGCAACGGCGCCCACCTCGCCCGCGCGGCGACCGCGTGCCGCTCCATCGTCGGGTTCGACTACGATCTGCCCCAGCTCGCGATCGCGGGCCGGACCATCCGGGAGCAGCGGCTCGAGCGCGCCCGCGTGCTGGCCTGGGACATCACGGGCGCGTTTCCGTTTCCCGACCGCACGTTCGAGAAGGCGCTCTTCCTCGACGTGATCGAGCACCTGGTCCCGCGCGTCGCGGTGCTCCGGGAGATCCGCCGGGTGCTGAAGGACGACGGGCGCCTGCTCGTCTCCGGCCCGAACCGGGAGAACTCCTGGCGGCGCACCCTGCGCGCCGCCGGCCTCTTCTCGTACTCCGACCCCGACCACAAGATCGAGTACACGCGCGAGGAGTTCCTGGCCGAGCTGCGCGAGGCAGGCTTCGAGCCGGAGGGCGCGGTGATGCCGGTGGTGCTCGACACCCCGTGGGCCGGGGTCATCGACGCGGTGGGCGGCGTCTCGCTCTCCCTCTACGACCGGCTCGGCCGCTGGAAGCGGGAAGCCGCGCTCCGCCGTCCCGAGGAGAGCACCGGCTTCCGCGTCGTGGCCAGGAAGCGCTCCTGATGCGGGTGGGCCTGCTGCCGGCCCTGGGCGGTGGCATCCGTGCGCTGGCCGAGAGCGGGCAGCAATCGCGGCTGATCGAGGGCTACTTCCGCCCGTACCTCGCCGCCTTCGACGGGCTCGACTACTTCAGCTACCTGCCGGAGTCGCTCGCCGAGTTCACCGACGACCCGATGCTGCGGGAGCGCGTGCGGATCCTGGCGCCGCCGGGCCCGATGGCGCGCGGCCGCCGGGCCGCGCAGATCCCGTTCGCGCACGCCGCCCAGATGCGCGAGTGCGCGGCGCTTCGCGTGTTCCAGGTCACCGGCGTGATCCCGGCCCTCATCGCGCGGTGGCGCTTCGGCACGCCCTACGTCACGACCTACGGCTTCTGGTACGCGCAGCTGTCCCAGCCGGGGCCGAAGGGGCTGCTGAAGCGGCTCGTGGAGCGACGGGGGCTCAAGCACGCGGCCGCGGTCATCGCCACGACGCCCGAGCTGGCCGCGCGGGCATCGAAGCTGGCCCGGCGGGTGGAGCTGATCCCGAACGGCGTGGACACCG
>DATFUK010000431.1:0-3347 GCA_035260865.1 Candidatus Methylomirabilota bacterium
ACCAGTACGCGCCGGGCGGGACGCAGCCCTCCTACGACAAGCAGTACGTGCGTGATTACTGCGAGAAGATCGGCTGGGGCAAGACCTACCCGGGCCCCGAGCTGCCCGCCGACGTGGTGGCCGGCACCCGCCGGCGCTACGTCGAAGCCTTCGAGCTGGTCACCGGCCTGTCGTTCGACGCTTACCTGGCGAACCCTTCGATCGCCCTGAAGTAGCCGTCTTCCCCTTCCCCCCCTCTCCCCTCCGGGGAGAGGGCAGGGTGAGGGGGCCGATGTACCCGCGCGCCTGATCCCGTTCCCGCAGCGCGCGCGCCCGCTCGCTGGCCGGCCCATACCCCCCGCCGCCCGGCGTGCTCACGAGCACGCGATCCCCCTGCTCCAGCACGTGCTGTCGCCGGTGATCCACCTTCTTGCCGTTGATCTGGACGTCGCCGAGCCCGCCCGGCCCGCCGCCCGCGAGGCCCGGCGCGGGGAAGCGGGTGCGCTCGGCCATGAAGCTCAGCACGATGGGCCGCTTCGACTGGCTCTCGATCAGCATGTCCTGGCCGAGCCCGCCGCGCGTGCGGCCGCCGCCCCCCGACCCGGGCCGCATACGCTTGTAGTGGAAGAAGAGCGGGCTGTTGCGCTCGGCCACCTCGACCGGCGTGCTCGAGATATTGCTGGGCCACGAGAGCACGTGCTCGCCATCCTTGCCCGCGGTCGCGCCCATGCCCCCATTGAAGAAGAGCACGGTGGTGTACGGGCGCCCGTCGTCGCGCACCCCGGACTGAGCGACCGCCCAGAGCGGCGAGCCGGCCGCCGCCGCCACGCGATCGGGGATCACCTGGTGCAGCGCGCCCAGGATCAGGATCGGCACGTAGTGCCCGGTCTGCGCGCGGCTCACCACCGCGGCCGGGAACTTCGGGTTGAGCAGGCAGCCCTCGGGGGCCTCCACCTTCACCGGCCGGTACATGCCCTCGTTGTTGGGCAGCCCCGGCAGCAGCGCGCAGCGGACCGCGTAGGCGGTCATCGCGTACGTGTAGGCCATCACGCAGTTGATGGCGCGCGGCTGCGCGGGCGAGGTGCCGGTGAAGTCGGCGACGATCTCGTCGCCCCGCACGGTGAGCGCGACGCGGAACCGGTAGGGCGCCTCGAAGCCGTCGGTCTCGATCCCGTAGCGGTAGGTGCCGTCGGGGACTATGCGAATAGCGCCCCGCATCGCTCGCTCGGAGCGCGCGAAGAGCTCGTCGGCCAGTCCCTCGAGCGAGTCGAGCGCGTACTCCTCCATGAGGCGGCGCACCCGGTTCTCCATCAGCTCGTTGGCGCTCACCTGCGCCCAGATGTCGCCCACCGTCTGGTCGGGCGTCCGCACGTTGGCCCGCAGCAGACCGAGGAGCGTCTCGTCCACCTGCCCGGCGCGGATCAGGTGGGTGAGCGGGATGTGAAAGCCCTCCTCGAACAGCTCGCGCGCCTCGATGGCCCGGATGCGGCCGCCGATATCGGGCATGTGGGCCGTGGTCGCCGAGAAGGCGACCAGGCGCGGCGGAGCCCCGTCCTTCACGAGGAAGATCGGCTTCACGAGGCAGACGTCGCTCATGTGGCCGGTGCCCTGCCACGGATCGTTGGTGATCAAGACGTCGCCGGGCCGCATGTGCTGGGCGCCGATCCCGTTCAGGAAATGGCGGACGGTCGCGGGCAGCGTGCCGATGAAGGACGGGATGCTGCCGGAGTTCTGGGCGAGCGCGAATCCGCGCGCGTCGGTGAGGACGCACGCGAAGTCGTTGGCCTCGTTGGACAGCGTGGAGAACGAGGTGCGCACGATGGCCTTCGCGGCCTCGTCCACCACCGAGATGATCCGCGTCCACAGCACCTCCAGCGTGATCGCGTCGAACGCGGTGCTCATGGCTCCCCCAGGGTCATCACGATGTTGCCGCTCGCGGCCACGCGCGCGGTCGCGCCGGGCCCCACCACCAGCGTGGAGCCCTCCTCCTCCACCACCGCGGGCCCGGCCAGCTCGTCGCCGATCCCCAGTCGATAGCGGTCGTAGACCGCGGTCTCCACCCAGCCCTCCGCGCCCGGGAAATAGGCCCGCCGCGTGCCCTTGAGCGCGGCGCGCGCCCCGCCGCCGCGGCGGCCCTCGAGCACGACGTCGCTCCCCGAGACGGGCGCCCGCACCGCCACCCGGATATTGATGAACTCCACCGGCACGCCCGGCGGCGTCAGCTGGAACTTCTCGCGATACGCAGTCTCGAAGGCGCCGCGGAGCACGGCCCGCCCCGGCGCGCTGTCCTCATAGGGCCCGGGCGGCAGCGGCACCACCAGGTCGAAGCCCTGGCCGAGGAAGCGGCCGTCGGCCAGCCGCTGCACGGTCGCGCTCTCGAGCTTCAGCCCGGTCTCCCTCATGACCGCGCGCGCCTCGGTTTCCAGACCGGCGAAGATCGACTCGAGCCGGTCGATGCTGCCCTGGTCGAGCCGGATCCCCACGGTGGCCACCCGGTCCACCCGCGCCGGCGCCACCAGCAGGCCGAGCGCGGAGGCCACGCCCGCCGACGGCGGGCAGATCACGCGGCCGATCCCGAGCTTGCGCGCCACCGAGAAGGCGTGCACCGGCCCGGCGCCGCCCGTGCACAGCAGCGCGTAGTCGCGCGGATCCCGCCCCCGCTCCGCGATGTGAACGCGCGCGGCGCCCGCCATGTTCTCGTTGACGATGTCGTGGATGCCCCACGCGACCTTCGTGGACTCGAGCCCGAGCCGGCGCGACAGCCCCTCGACCGCGGCGAGCGCCGCCGCCATGTCCACCGCGACCTCGCCCCCCGCGAAGTAGTCCGGGTTGAGATACCCCAGCAGGAAGTCGGCGTCGGTCACGGTCGGCTCGCGGCCGCCGAGGCCGTAGGCGGCCGGGCCGGGATGCGAGCCGGCGCTGCGCGGCCCGACCTTGAGCAGCCCGATCTCGTCCACCGCCGCGATGCTGCCGCCGCCCGCGCCGATCTCGATGAGCTCGATGGTGGAGATGCGGATCGGCAGCCCGCTGCCCTCGATGAAGCGCCGCTGCCGCGCGGCCTCGAAGCTGTAGGCGGTGAGGGGCTCGCCCCCGTCCACCAGCGAGAGCTTGGCGGTGGTCCCGCCCATGTCGAACGCGAGCACATTCCCCGCGCTGTCGGGCTGGCCGAAGAAGGCGGCCGCGATCGCGCCGGCGGCCGGCCCCGACTCGAGCATCTGCACGGGCACCCGCTGCGCCTCCTGCACGTGGGTGAGCCCGCCGCTCGAGAGCATCAGCAGGAGCGGCGCCGGGATTCCCAGCTCCGCCACGCGCCGGGCCATCAGGGCGAGGTACTTCTGGGCGAGCGGCTTGATGTAGGCGTTCGCCGC
>DATFUK010000432.1:0-3340 GCA_035260865.1 Candidatus Methylomirabilota bacterium
AGGTTGATCTCCTCCTGCCCCCGCCCCCACTCGCCCTTGGAGAACTCGACCGGGACGCGCGCCGCCTCCATCCCGTTGCGGATCGCGCGCACGAGCGGCTCTTCCCGGGAGGTTTGGAGGATGTGGTAGTCCTCCAGATAGTTCGAGACCGGGGTGAGGCCGTGGTAACGCTTGGCCCGCGCCTCGTCGAACGACTCCTTGAAGAGATAGAGCTCGAGCTCGGACGCGGTCTTGACGCGGTAGCCGGCCTTGGTGGCGCGCTCGAGCTGGCGGCGCAGCACCCAGCGCGGCGCTTCCTCGATCGGCTCACCTTCCTCGGTGTAGACGTCGCAGAAGACCAGCGCGGTCTTGGGCAGCCAGGGCAGGAGCCGCCAGGTGGTGAGGTCCGGGACCAGCTTCATGTCCCCGTAGCCGCGCTCCCACGAGGCGAGCTTGAAGCCGGGCAGCGGCTCCATCTCCATGTCCACCGTGAAGAGATAGATGCACGCGTGGACGCCGTCGTGGAGCACGTGGTCCAGGAAGTAGCGGCCGACCACGCGCTTGCCCATCAGGCGGCCGAGCCCGTCCGCGAACACCGTGAGCACGGTGTCCACGTCGCCCTTCTTGATCAGCGCCTCGAGACCCTTCGCGTCTGCCCGATCTTCAGGCATTGGGGATTCTCCCGCGAGGGACCGGCGACCCGACGAGAAGGCGGCGCAAAGCGCGGCAATCTTACCCGCACGGGGTCACGTGATGCAATACGACTCCGCGACGATACAGCCGAGCTAGCTGATGGGGACCGGGGGGATCAGGAGGACGAGGAGGATGAGGCAGAAGACGCCGAGGACGTAGCGGCCGCGGGAGACCGGGGTCAGGTCGTCGAGCGGCGGCGCGTGGTGGAAGCCCATCAGGACGAGAATCAGACCGGCGAAGACGATCCAGTTCAGGGACCAGAAGCCGACGCCCAGCGCGATCAGGCCCACGAACGTCGCGATGGAGATCTGGCGGTGCCACTCCCCGAAGAGCGCGTAGGCGATGCGCCCGCCGTCGAGCTGCCCGACCGGGAACAGGTTGAGCGCGGTCACAAAGAGCCCCACCCAGCCCGCGAGGGCCACCGGGTGCACGAAGACGTCCATCCCCGCCGGGATCGGGCCGAAGACGAGCCAGGTGGCGAGCCGCATCAGCAGGGAGTCACCGAACGTCATCGCGCCGCCCGCGGGGATCTTGGCGACCTGCGACCAGGACAGGCCCAGCAGCAGCGCGGGCACCGCCACCACGAGCCCGGCGAGGGGCCCCGCGACCGCGATGTCGAAGAGCGAGTTCCGGTCCCGCGCGGGCGACCGCATCCGGATCACCGCACCCATCGTGCCGAACAGGAAGATCGGCGGCGGCGCCGGGATGAAGAACGGCAGGCTCACCGACGCCCCGTAGCGGCGGGCCGTGAAGTAGTGCCCGAATTCGTGGGTGCCCAGGATGGCGATCAGGGTGAAGGAGAAGGGCACGCCGTCGAGCAGGCGGAGCGGCCGGAGGAACGGATTGAAGGTGATGAACGGGAACGACCCCGCGATCAGGTAGCCCGCGGCGAGCGTGGAGAGCAGCGTGAGCACGAAGAGCAGCAGGTTGAGGCCCGGTCGCGCGGTTTCCTTCACGTCGCCCAGCGGAACCGCGCGGATCCACACCAGGTCCGCCTGGCGGCCGAGGAAGGGGGTGTAGCCGAAGCGCTTCAGGCGCGGCTCGATGAGGGCGAGCGCGCGCGCGGGCTCCACGAGCAGATGCCCGCCCCAGGCGAAGGTCGTCCCCCGCACCTCCTGCCGCTCCACCCGGAAGATGTCCTCGATGTTGCGACGCAGCAGATCCTCGACGACCGCGTAGCCCTCCGCGGGCACGCCGTTGATCCCGTGCGCGGTCGTGAGCGGAAAAGGCCAGAGGCGCATGAACGCAGGTTACCACACGGCCAGTCGCGCCACCGCCGCGCGGGCCGCGTCGAGGCCGGCTTCCAGGTAGATCACGCCGATCACCGCCTCCAGCGCGGTGGCGAGCACCGACTCCTTCGCGCGCCCGCCCATCTGCTCCTCGCCGCGCCCGAGGCGCAGGTGCGCGCCCACCCCGATCGCGGCGGCCCAGCGCGCGAGGTTCTCGCCCGAGACGAGCGCGGCGCGGCGCGGGGTCAGCACCCCGACCGGGTCCTCGGGCGCGGCGGCGTGCAGGCGCTCGGCGACCACGAGGGCCAGCACCGCGTCGCCGAGCAGCGCGAGGCGCTCGTTGTCGGGAGCGCCGGAATTCTCGTTGGAGAAGGAGCGGTGGGTGAGCGCCTCGAGCAGGCGCGCGGGATCCCGGAACGTGTGGCCCAGGCGCGGGCCCAGCCCGCCGGCCGGATCCGGCGCGGCGGTCAACTAGGCGCGATACTTCCGGAGGACGATGGTGGCGTTCGTGCCCCCGAAGCCGAACGCGTTGCTCAGCGCGACCTCCACATCCTGCTTGCGGGCGTGGTTCGGGATGTAGTCGAGGTCGCAGTCGGGATCCGGCGTCTCGTAGTTGATGGTCGGCGGCAGGATCCCGTGGTGGATCGCGAAGGCGGTGGCGATCGCCTCGATCCCGCCCGCCGCCCCCAGCAGGTGGCCGGTCATGGACTTGGTCGAGGAGACCGCGAGCTTCCGGGCGTGCTCGCCGAAGACGCGCTTGATCGCCATCGTCTCGGACTTGTCGTTGTAGGGCGTGGACGTCCCGTGGGCGTTGATGTAGCCGACCGCGGTCGGCTCGACGCCCGCGTCGCGCATCGCCAGGGCCATCGCCCGCGCCGCGCCGTCCGCCTCCGGATCCGGCGCGGTCATGTGATAGGCGTCGCCGGTCATCCCGTAGCCCACCACCTCCGCGTAGATCCGCGCGTCGCGGGCCAGCGCGTGATCCAGCGACTCCAGCACCAGGAGGCCGCCGCCCTCCCCGCACACGAAGCCGTCGCGGGTCGCGTCGAACGGGCGCGACGCGCGGCCCGGATCATCGTTTCGGGTGCTCATCGCCTTCATCTGGCAGAAGCCCGCGAAGGTGAGCGGGATGATGATCGCCTCGGCCCCGCCCGCGATCATGATGTCCGCGTCGCCGCGCTGGATGATCCGCATCGCGTCGCCGATCGCGTGATTGCCGGTCGCGCACGCGGTCACCACCGCCGAGTTCGGCCCCTTGGCCCCGAAGCGCATCGAGAGGAGGCCGGAGGCCATGTTCACGATCAGCATCGGGATGAAGAAGGGCGATACCCGGTCCGGTCCCTTCTCGAGCAGCACCTTGTGGCTCTCCAGCAGCGTGCTGATGCCGCCGATGCCGGAGCCCACCATGACACCGAACCGGGTCTTGTCCACCCGCTCCA